>JAAYCC010000004.1 GCA_012729875.1 Clostridiales bacterium
CACTGTGCAGACAAGAAAAAGCTCGGATTCCCCGTGCCTATCAGGGTTTGGCTCAGAGAAGAAAAGTACTACAATATAGTCAGAGAAAAATTCACAGGAGAAACTGCAGAAAAATTCTTCCACACAAAAAAGCTTATGCAGCTTTTAGATGAGCACAGATGCGGAAAAGCGGACAACAGCCGTAAGATTTGGACTGTCCTGACCTTTATCATTTGGTATGAAAGGTTCTTTGTCAAGGATACAAACGATCTCTCGGACACAACAATAACTTTTGGGAGCAATAATAATGTTCAGGAATACTGCTGCATTGGTTGACTGTGATATATTGACCGATAACATTCGAAATATCAGAGAAAACTATGAGTATGAGTACTACATCGGCGTCGTAAAAGCAAATGCTTACGGGCACGGCGACTATGTAGTCGGAAGCTTGATACGCGGCGGCGTAAACTATCTCGCCGCGTCGTCCCTTGAAGAGTGCCTGAGCGTCAGAAAAAGAAACTCGGATATCCCTATACTCTGTCTCGAGCCGATAAATGTCGAATATTTAGATATCTGTGCTGAAAACAATATAACTATCACTATACCGGACATTGACTATTACCGCGAGATGCGGGGCGGAGTCGCTCTGAAAGCACATATAAAAATTGACTGCGGTATGAACCGTCTCGGGTTTAAGGACAAGCACGAGCTGAAGAAGGTCGTCGACGATATCGGTGACAGAGGCGATCTGCAGCTTGAGGGAATTTACACCCACTTTGCCACAAGCGGGATACAGGACAAGCATTGGGACAACAATCTCAAGAATTTTTGCGAGATCACCTCTCTGATCGAGCTCACAAAAATCCCGATCGTCCATCTCGGCCGCTCCCTCACCATGGTGAACCACGACAAAATACCCTTTGCAAATGGTATAAGAATCGGGATCGTCATGTACGGTTTCGACAATAAAATGCAGGAGCCTACAGGGCTCAGGGCGCTGAAGAAAAAACTGCTGCTAAAAAAATACAATATAAGCCAGACACGGCTAACCAACAGCTTACATCTAAAAACCGCCTTTTCTCTGCGCTCGGAGATTATGAGCATAAAGCGAGTAAACAAGGGCGAGCGCATAGGCTACGGAGCGGAATACGAGGCAAAGGATAATATACTGATCGGCGTTGTGCCAGTTGGCTTTGCGGACGGTTTTTTGCCGGGAAACAACGGCAGATACGTAAAAATAAATCAAAAAAGATACGAGATAGTCGGCGGCATCGGGATGGACATGACGATTGTTAAGATTGATGAGTCCGTAAAAGTCCATGACACGGCGATACTTTATGATGACATCAGGGAAGCGGCGGCTTACATGGGCATCAACTCTTACAGACTGCTGACCTCAGTGACAAACCGCGTTCCTCGAATCTACAAAGAGGGCGATAAATTCACAGAAATCAAATATTAGGGTGAAGTAATTGAAATTTGAAGTAATAATTTTTGGCAGCGACGCCAACGCATATTACCTTGCAAGATGCTTCCATGAGGCCTATAACAGAAAGGCAAGGGTCATAGGCGCGCACAGCATGAGCTTTGTCAATCATTCGAAAATCGTCAGTTCGGTCTTTGACCTCGCGCTCTGGTCTCCCCGGCATTTCGCCGAATGGGTCAACAACTATGTGATTGAAATAGATGCGGAGAAAATCGTATGCATCAGCTCAAACGAAACCTATGCAAGACTGCTCGTAACGAACAGAGATAAACTGGACAGCCGCATAGTGTTCAATTATGTGGAGCCAGCCCTTCTGGACACCCTTATAATGAAGGACAAGTTCTACGACACCTACAAAAACTCCGGTTTTCTCCCAAAGACCTGCGTATACAGATTCGACGGGGAACCTGAGTTTGACTTTGGGTTCCCTGTCGTCGTCAAGCCCGCGGACGTAATATCCTATGGTAAAATCAGCTTTGAGGGCAAAAAGAAAATATACAAGGCAGAAGACGGCGCGGAGCTTACGGAAATACTGAATCTCCTAAAAAACAGCAGCTACGATGACAGCGTTATCATACAGGAATACATACCTGGAGATGACAGCGCGCTCTACGACGGAGTGATCTACTGCAACAGCCGCGGGAAGGCGGAGCTCTTTGCCTTTGCTCAAATCGGGCTGCAGGAACACGAGGCCAGTATGATCGGCAACGCCGCATGCCTTATTAACGGCTTCAGCACAATGGGATATGACGAAAAAATACCGCTGCAATTTAAGGACTTCATGGAATCAATCGACTTCCGCGGTTTTGCGGAGCTGGACATCAAATACGACAGCCGCGACGGTAAATACAAGATCATGGAGATAAACGCCAGACAGGGCAGATCAAGCTACTACGTCGCAGCTGCGGGATATAACCTTGTGGAGTACCTTGTCGACGACTTGGTATACGGTAAAGAGAAGGATTTTGTACTTGTAAAAGACGAGCTTCTTCTGACTTATGTACCAAAAGGCATAATAAAAAAGTATGTGGTGAACGAGGACTTCAAGAGAAAAGCCATGGAGCTCTACAGGGAGAAAAAGGTATATAATCCCATTATATACAAAAAAGACATGCCGCTTAAAAGGATTTTGTTCCTTGCAAGAAAACAGCTGCGGTATTATAATGCATTTAAGAATAGTTCATGGAAATACTGAGGTCGGAAAATGTGTGGATTTTGCGGATTTATTAATAAGAAGGACAAAAAAGACATTCTGGAAATGAACAAAGCTATTGCCCACCGGGGACCCGACGAGGAGACATACTATGTGGACGACGACATTGCGATCGGTTTTCGCCGTCTGAGCATTATTGATCTTTCCGGAGGCAGCCAGCCTATTGCAAACGAGGACGACAGCCTTATTATTGTATTCAACGGGGAGATATACAACTTCCCACAGCTTAAAGCAGAGCTCCTTCGGCTCGGCCATATTTTCAGGACGAAAACGGATACCGAGGTCATTTTGCATGGTTATGAGGAATACGGTACCGATATCGTAAACAAGCTGCGCGGTATGTTTGCCTTTGTAATCTGGGATAAAAACAAAAAAGAGCTCTTCGCCGCGCGCGATCATTTCGGTCAGAAGCCCTTTTACTATTCAAACATGAACGGAACTTTTTTATTTGCGTCTGAAATAAAAAGTCTCCTGTTTCACGAAGATTTTGTCAAAGAAATAAACAGAGACGCCTTGAAGCCGTACCTCACTTTTCAGACTTCCGTTTTGGAGGAGTGTTTTTTCAAGGGAGTTTATAAACTGCTGCCCGGACACTATCTTGTTTTCAAATATGACAAGCAGTCATTGGATATATGCAAATACTACCAGGTGAGCTTTGAGCCGGCCGATCAGGACGAGGAGGTTCTTGCGCAGAAAATTGACGAGGTCGTGACGTCGTCGATCGACGCCCACACCATAAGCGACGTCCCTATCGGCTCATACCTGTCGGGAGGCATAGATTCATCTTATGTCACTTCATACCTGAAGCCTGACAAATCATTTTCCGTCGGTTTTGATTTTAGGGATTTCAACGAAGTGCCGTATGCAAAGGGACTTTCCGACATCCTTGGGATCGAGAGTATCAGCGAGCTCATAGATTCCGACGACTTTTTCGATACGATCGAAAAAGTGCAGTACTATGCGGATGAGCCTACGGCAAATCTGTCGGCTGTACCGCTGTATTTTCTGTCGGATCTTGCAAGCCGCCACGTAAAGGTCGTTCTGTCCGGAGAGGGTGCGGACGAGTTTTTCGGGGGATATCCCTTCTATCAGGAGGACCCTCTGCTGCTGAAATACCGCCGCGTCGTCCCGGGCTTTATCAGAAAAACGGCCAAGGCGGTAGTCGCACCGCTTCCGGGCTTCCATGGCAAGAACTTTTTGACAAAGGGCGGCGGCCGTGTTGAGGACTATTTCGTAGGCAACGCCTTTGTTTTTGACAATAGGGAGGCCAACCGGATATTATCTCCGAAATACAGATCAAAACGCACATTTCAAAGCATAACTAAACCGTATTTCAATGAGGTAAAGGACATGGACGACCTCACAAAAATGCAGTATCTGGACATGCATTTTTGGCTACCCAACGACATTCTCCAAAAAGCCGATAAAATGAGTATGGCAAATTCACTGGAGCTGCGCGTGCCGTTTCTCGACAAGGAGGTCTTTAAGCTAGCAAAAACAGTGCCCAGCAAAGCAAAGCTCAGTCACGGCACTACAAAATATATACTGCGAAAAGCCGCCGCAAAGAGAATACCAGAGGAGTGGTACAAAAGGCCGAAAATGGGCTTTCCCGTCCCCATTTTACAGTGGTTCCGGGAGGAAAAGTATTACAGGAAAGCAAAGGACCTGTTCAATGCCCCGTTTACCGGTGAATTCTTTGATGTAAAAAAGCTCAATAAAATGCTTGATGACCACTATTCATGCAAAAAAAACAACTCCCGCAAAATATGGACAGTATATACGTTTCTTGTTTGGTATGAAGTCTACTTTGTAAACTTTAATTTGCAGAGGAAAAACTAAGATGGAAGTCAAAACAAAACCAAAAACAAAATCTATAATAGTCAAAGCTGTTATATGTCTGGCAGGGGTAACCGCAGCATTTTTCCTTATCAGATATCTGTCTGCACCCAGCTTCGCCGAAGGCACATATTACGGCTCGGCAGATATTTCAGGCCTTACTGTCGCCGAGGCGATTCCAATTGCGGAATCGGAAATCAAGAAAATACTCAGCGAGACGGTAATCAGCGTCAAATTCGCAAAAAGCTCCGAAGATACCGAGGCGGAGACAGTCACTGTTGCGGGTAAAGATTTGGAATATACCTCCGAGCTGGAAAATTTCCTAAAGAGCGCTGTAAAGTCAAAAGACGCACAAAAACTGACTCCCAAATTTGACGTATCGGCTGATAAAATCGAGAGCATCCTGACTCCGGCAGCAGAGAGATTTAAGTCTGAGCCTAAGAACGCCCAGATCACAGGCTTTGACTTCGCCTCTTCACAGCTTTCGCTGGACAATGCGGTAAACGGTTACACAGCAGATGTGGGGAAAACTGCAAAAGCAGTCGCGGAGGCTATGGAAAAGGGCAGCAACACAGAAATCATAGTAGAATCAGTCATCACTGAGCCTGAGGTAACAGATGAAGATATCACCTCCAAATACGTGCTGCTCGCATCTTACAGCACCATCTCCACAAATACGGCAAACGGCAACCACAACATGCAGCTGGCTTTGAGCAAAATAAACGCAACCGTACTCCAACCGGGGGAGGTTTTTTCCTATAACGAAAAGCTCGGCGACAGCACCACTGCGGAGTCGGGATTTTTGCCCGCCCACGCCATTGTAGGCGGGGTGCTCGTGGACTCATACGGCGGGGGTATATGCCAGCCCTCCTCTACCCTGTATAACGCGGCCTTGTGCGCGGGTATGGAGATCGTGGAGAGACACTGCCATATGATGCCATCCTCATATGTTCCGATCGGTCTTGACGCGACAGTGAGCTATGGGAGCGTTGATTTCAAGTTCAAGAATGTCCTTGAAAACCCGGTCTATATCTTCGGCAACATGTCCGGTACTACCGTCGCAACTGCTATTTTGGGCGTTCTCCCAAATGAGTGGGACGAGATCAAGCTCACTTCATGGTGCGATGCAACCATCCCCAAACCCGGTAAGCCGATATATGTAGTCGATAAGAGCTTGGCCAAAAATGATGTCGTAATCGTAAACGCAGGCTATAACGGCTACAGAGCCAGCGCTCTCAGAAAATACTATAAAGAAGGGGCCGAGGTAAAAACCGAGAGTCTCCCTCCCTCAAACTATTCGGCCAAGGCGGCAACATATAAGGTAGGACCAGGTACAGACATATCGAGGATCGTTGACGGCAAGTATGTCGAGCCGACACCTGAGCCCTCCCCATCCCCCTCTCCCGACCCGACTTCCGAGCCGGCGGAAAGCCAGCCTCCGGAAAACTGAGCTTTTGTATAAAATTGCAGTAAATATAATAAAAAGGGAAAGCGAAGTCTTATACGCCGCTTTCCCTTTTTATATAAAATACGATGTGTCAATAGGCGATCATATTTACTCCGCAGAACTTTCTGTTTATTGCATCATAAAACACGGCTATTCCGTAGCTCCCCACGCTTGACAGCAATACGGTCTCTTTTCCGTCAGTAAAAATGTGTTTTTCACCGTATTGATAGCACTCATAAAGTGTATGATCTTTTATAAAAAAGCTGTTATCAGAATCGGCAAATATGTCCGGATCCTCGGACTCCTGCATCATACCATAAAGCATATCCGTTGCCGTACACATAATACTGTTGAAGTTCTCCTCCAGACCACTCCCCAATTCCTCAACGGATTTAAGAAAAGATTGCAGAAGGCTGTCATCCTTTTCGATAATTTCCCCCAGGTCTTCTACAGCGGTCTTGATCTGTTCCTCCGTGGGCTTGGCGGTCGGCCGAATATAAAATCCATATATCGTTTTGTAAACAAAGGCCGCTGTCATTCTGTCTCTGCCGTTGTTTACGGTTGAATCAATAACAGCATAATAGTCATCTGTCAATATTGTGTCTTCCCTGAATGCCTTATCCGAAAAATTATTCAGGCCGACCATTGAAGCCGCCCTAAAAAGTGTATTTATATAGTATTCTTGGTTTTCAAGGTAATCATCCGCATCCGGATTAGTCGCTTGCCGCAGCGTCGACCCTATCAGCGGGTAGGAGCACCGCAGCACCGCTTCTCTCGCAGCGGATTTCACAGCATCCGAGTTGTCGGTCTCTTCGTAAACCTCTGATGACGCTCTTATATAGGCATTGAAGATGGCAGAAATCCCAACATAACCAGCCAGGATAATTGCCATAGCGGCAGATATTGTTATGACCGTATATTTTCTTTTCATTGTCCGTTTTCTCCTTTTTCAAGGGGAAATCTGAGCGTAACACATGTCCCGATGTTTTCCTTGCTTTCAATGGTCATCGTTCCGTCGTGAGCTTCGCAGACGGCTTTGCACAGGGCAAGTCCTATTCCCGCCCCTCCGGCCTTTCTGGAGCGGGCTTTGTCCGCCATATAAAACGGCTCGGATACGCGCAGCAGCTTGTCCTTTGGTATTCCCATGCCCTCATCGGAGATCGTTATTGTAACATAGCCCCCCTCACAAACTTCACAGAGCCTTATTGTACTGTTGGGAGGCGAAGCCTTTATAGCGTTATCTAGAACGTTGTATACGAGCGATTTCATAAGCTCCTCATCCATCTCCATGATAACGCTTTGGGCCGAAAACACCAGCGACAGCTCCTTGGCCTTCAGGGTTATGTTCATGCTCTCCGCAACTGTGTAGAGAACTTCATAAAAATCAAGCGGCTTCGTTTCAAGCGTTGTGTTGTCGATCAGTATAAGCTCCATCAGCTTTGATGAGAGCTCCTTCAGGCGTTTTGCCTCGTTTTCTATTATAGATGCATATTTCCTCCGTTCGCTCGCGGTGATGTTGTCTTTTATCTTCATTATGTTGGCAAAGCCAAGTATGGAGGTCAGGGGCGTCTTCAATTCGTGTGTCATGTTTGCAATAAAAACCCTGCGGTTTTCTGCAAGCTCCTCAATGTGTTTTAAATTTTTCTCAATTTCGGTCGCCATTATGTTCATGTTTTCCGAAAGCTCGTTTATCTCACCGCCGCCGGTCACATTTATGCGCCTGTCATAATTTCCTGCAGATATTTCTTTTGTGGCATCATTTATTTGCTGCAGAGGCCGCAGGATGAGCTTAATTATGAAGAGCAGGCTAAAAGCAATCGCAAGCCCTATTATCGTACTTGCCCGCTGCACGTAATTTATGTTATCGTAAAACCGGGTGAAAACCTCCGTTACATTTTTTTTCACGGCAATTCTGTAGACCTCGCCGTCAAGGTAAATGACGTCACTGCTTTTGATGTATCGGTTCCCGTTGCTCTCCTCATACATCCGGATTACGTTCTTATTTTCCTCATCGACCCCGTTGTAGACAACTCCGTCGTTAGAAAAATCCACTATAAACTCGTTGTTGGTGAATTTTTTGCAATACTCGTTCACTATCTTCAGCACTTCTTCTTCGGGAAGCGCAAGAGCTTCTGCCTTCATTCTTTTCTGGTATGCCGAATCAATTCTGGTGATGACGTTCGCTGTATAGAGTACAACCCCTTCCTTTGTACTCTGGAAGGCGATTTCAAAACCCTTTGTTATCAGCACATAGGAGACCGCGTTTATTCCGAGTATAACGGTCACCAAAGTAACCAGAAAAACCTTCTGCCAAAGCCGCATCAGTCACTTCCTGTCAGTTTGTAACCGTATTTGGGTACGGTTATCAGCTTTCCTTTCAAGCCCATTTTACGCCGGACCTGCTGAACATGGGTATCCACCGTTCGGGTCTCGCCGGCAAATTCAAATCCCCAAATCGCCGCCAGCAGATGGTCGCGCGATATAACCGTGTTTTGATGTCTCACAAAATAAGTGAGCACCTCAAATTCCTTCGGAGTAAGAGGGATCTGCTCACCGTTACGAGTGGCGCTGTGGCTTAATACGTCAATCTCAATGTCGCCATAGCTCAGTGTACTCTTAACCTTGCGATCGCGTCTGAGCACTACCTCTATACGCGCAAGAAGCTCAAGTGCCTCAAAGGGCTTAACTATATAATCCTCCGCACCGAGGCGCAGTCCCTTTACTTTGTCTGATATGCTCTGCATTGCGGTCAGAAAAATCACGGGAACCCCGGACTCTTTGGTGCGTTTGAACACCTCAAAGCCATCCAGCCCCGGAAGCATGATGTCAAGCAAAATGAGATCATATTTCCCGGCATTAATCATATCCACAGCCTGCAGCCCGTCGCTGGCGATTTCGTTTTCATAGTCTCCCATAAGCAGACATGTTTGAATATAGAGCGCTATGTTTTCATCGTCCTCGACAATTAGTATTCTTGTTTTGGGATCGTCCATATATATATTCCTCCCAAATGTAAATATATAAAAATTATACGTCAATAGCTGAATTTAGGCAAGAACTCAGAAACAATTGCGTGATGTCCAGCATTGTGATAAAATTAAACTAAACAGTTGCGGCGGAGGGCTCAATCAATCCGGACCGGACATGCCCGGCCGGCGGTAATAAGCCGAGTCGCCCCACCCGACAAAATATATTGAGGGAGGAACAGATAATGAGCGCAATAATATATACATCAGAAAGCGGGTATACAAAAAAATATGCCGAACTCCTGTCGCAGGGGACGGGGCTTGCGACCTACGAGCTGAAGAGTATAAAGAACGCAAAGATATCAAAAGGCGAAAGCGTTATTTATCTCGGATGGCTTATGGCGGGAAAAATCAAAGGCTATAAAAAGGCGTCAAAGCTGTTTGATGTCAGAGCTGTATGTGCCGTTGGAATGGCTGCCCCCGGAATGCA
>JAAYCC010000110.1 GCA_012729875.1 Clostridiales bacterium
GTTTTGAACATTGAAATAGGCGACCGTCTGACAAAGGTGTGCTGCACCGTTAAAAAGAAAAGGACCTACCAGATTCTCGAGAGCTTTATGTTCCAGATGCCGGACGGCTACGTCACGGATGGGGTTGTTGAGAACCCGGAAGCTCTGGCCGGAGTTTTGAGGGCGCAGCTGGACGCTCACGGGCTCGGAGACATAAAAAATGTCATATTTGCGCTCTCCTCGGGCAGAATAGCGAGCCGCGAGGTGAAGCTCCCGCCTATGAAGGAAAAGCTGATCGCGGACGTCATACGGACCAACGCCACAGACTATTTCCCCGTAGACCTCACAAACTACCATGTCACCTACAGCCTTGTAGAAACGGTAAAAGGCGCAGAGCCCGGCTGCCGCGTCAACGTAATGGCGGCGCCGGTCAGTCTGCTGGCGGGCTATTTCAATGTAGCCAAGGCCGCGGGACTCTCTATACAGGCGATCGACGCGAGCGGCAACAGCCATTATCAGGCGCTCAAGGGCATAGGCGAAAAGAGCGTCACGATGTACATAGACGTGGACTGCACCGGCAGCTTTGTGAGCTTCATGCAGGGGGACAATCTTCTGATGCAGCGCACCTTTGCCTACGGCGGCGACGAGATGATAGCCCGATATATGGTTATGAGTGGCAAGAGTGCCGACCAGTATCTGGAGGCCCTCCGCGAGCTGACCGTCGATACAGGCATTCCTGTCGCAGTCCCCGCTCCGGTCTCCGAGCAGGAGGTCGAGACAAGTCTCGGCAGACTGGTCTCCAGCGTCGCGAGGAGCATAGACTATTTCAACTCCAACCACTGGGAAATTGCGGCGCAGCAGATCGTGCTCATGGGGCCCTGCGGCAAGCTGGTCGGACTGCGGGAGCTTATTACGGCGGCAACCGGCCTGCCCACTATGTATATAGACGAGCTGCCCGGCGCTGTTGCAATGACCAACTCCGCCGAGAATGCGAGCTGCTATATCAGCTGCATTGGCTCTTCGATCAAACCGGTAGACCTCATGCCCCAGACTCTGGTGACCAAGGGCAAGCCTGAAAAAAACGAACAGAGCATGCGCTCCGGCGTTTTTTGCTGCTCTGCTCTCGTGTTCCTTGCAATAGTGCTCTCCGCCTTCGCGATCTTCAAGTACCAAGAGGCGAACAGGCAGCTTGAAGATACCAAGTCCCAGATAGAGAGCCTCGAATATGCGGAGGACGTATATCTCACATACCTCTCCTATCAAAAGGGGCAGGCGGCTGTCCAGACCATTACTGGTCTGGCGGAACAGCCCAACTCAAGGCTTACGGAGTTTTACAAAGAGCTTGAAAAGAAAATGCCGTCCAGTATTCTGCTGCTGTCCGCCACCTGTACAAACGAGGGCGTCTCGATGAACGTGACCACAGGCAGCTATACGGACGCCGCAGCGGTAATCAAGCAGTTCCGCAGCTTTGAAAGCATCTCGGTAGTGGACGTCACAAGCGTCTCCCGGGCGGACGACGAGAGAGGCGGCGAGCGTGTGTCCTTCTCGGTAACATGTACTTACGGTACCAATCCATATCTCAACGGGACAAATCCCTATGGCGAACTTGTAACGCCCGCGGAGACAGGGACAGAGACTGATAACGGCACAGAGACCGAAGCTGAATAACGGGGGGTACAGATATATGACACTTTCAAAACGCGACCAGTCGATGCTGCTCATTCTGCTGGGGCTTATTGTTGTGCTGGCGGCCTATTTCGGCATATACAGCAACTTTATGGGCAAGGCGGAAGCGGCGGCCTCCGAGAACGACAGCCTGCAGCCCAGACTGCAGGAGCTCCAGGACTATTACAGCAACCTTCCCGTTTATCAGGCGGGCATAGAGGAGATCTCCGCGGATGTTGAGAAGAAGATCTTGGGATTCCCGCCCGATGTGCGCTCCGAGGACCTCATATCCTACGGTAACGAGCTTGAGAAAAAGCTGGGAGTCACCGTCAGCAATATGAGCTTCTCCCCGCCGGAGCTTGTCTCGCAGTTCTCCGTACCCAAGGACGACGGGGGCGGCGGCACTGTTCTCGTACCCTACGCGGCGCTGAGCACCAATATGAGCATCTCGGCAGAGATGACCTATCCCCAGATGCTGGACTTTATAAACTACATATACAAAAAGTCCGTGCACACCACACTGGAGAGCATCAGCGTCAGCTATAACAGCGAGACCGGGGGCCTGACCGGCAGTGCCGTCATGACCAAGTATTTCATGAGCGACAGCGAATATGAGTACAAGCCCACCGATCTGCCGAATTCTGCGCAGGGCACGAACAATCCCTTCGGGACAGTAACTGTGAAGAACAAGACCACAGAGGACTAGCACTATAAAGCTCACCGCTCAAAGCTGCCGAGGGTGTATGGGCGGTATACGGGACATGCGGACCATACCGCTGTCATTCTGATTTAGGGGGGGACAGATGATGAAATTTGAGCTAAAGAACGACAACCGGGGGCTGACTTTAATGGAGCTGCTGGTCGGCGTCGCCATTCTCGCCGTCATCATCACGCCTCTTCTGCACGTATACGTCACCGGCGCCAATACCGCCAGAAAGAACAAGCTATACA
>JAAYCC010000111.1 GCA_012729875.1 Clostridiales bacterium
CAGAGCACGGGCATATCCGTCGCAGCCGGCATAGCCGCAGGCTCCGCAGTTTGCCCCGGGCAGGCAGTCCCTTACGGCGGGAAAACGCTCGTCCTCTTTTACCTCCATAATTTTGGAGGCGACAGCCAGCATTACGGCACAGATTATGCCAATAACTGTCACAGATAGAATTGCAATCATTATTCCGTTCACTTCGCATCTCCTATGAAAACAGGTGCTCGATCACTCCGGCAAAGCCGAAGAAAGAAATCGACACGATTGAAGCGGCCACCAGGGTTATCGGCAGCCCTTTGAATGCCTCCGGAGTATCGCCGCCCTCCATCCTTGAGCGGACGCCTGAAAACAGCACCATCGCAAGGAAAAAGCCGAGACCCGAGCCTAAAGAGTTTATCATAGAGGCCGCAAAATCATAGTTCTCTGTTATGTTGAGTATTGTCACGCCCAATACGGCGCAGTTTGTGGTTATAAGTGGCAGATATACGCCCAGAGCAGCGTGGAGCGAGGGGACATACTTCTTCAGAACTATCTCAACGAGCTGTACAAGCGCCGCAATTACAAGAATGAAGACGATTGTCTGCATATATCCGAGGTCGTTGGGGTCCAGAAGATAATACTGTATAGGCCATGTAACTGCCGTTGCCAGCAGCATAACGAAGATAACCGCTATGCTCATTCCCGTCGCTTGGTCAAGCTTTTTGGAAACGCCCAGGAAAGGACATATTCCGAGAAACCTCTGCAGCACGTAGTTGTTTACGAAAACAGCAGACATCAGGATAATTACAAGACCCTTAAAATCAAAGTGCATAAGCTCTTCCATCAGGCTTCACTCCCCTCTCCGCCTTCCGCGCTCTTAAGCTTTCCGCATGCCGCTGCCGAGGGGCAGCCCCTACAGGAGAAGTCGTCCTTTCTGATTGTCTTGCCTTTGCTGATTTTGTTGACAAGAGCAATGAGGCAGCCGAACACGAAAAAGCCCCCCGGCGCAAGGGTCATGATTGAAATGTTGTTGTCTATAAGCACAGGGATCTCCATGCCTAGCCATGTGCCGCTGCCGAGGATTTCTCTTATGGTCGCCATAACGAACAGGGCGAGCGTAAAGCCGATACCCATTCCGATACCATCGAGTGCTGAATCAAGCACCGTATTTTTGTTTGCAAACATCTCCGCACGCCCAAGAATAATACAGTTTACGACAATAAGCGGCAAGTAAATTCCCAACTGTTCGTCAAGCTCTGGCGCAAACGCCTTGATCAGCATCTGAACAATTGTCACAAAGCCCGCGATTAAAACTATGTAGCACGGGATTCGAACTTTATCCGGAATTACCTTGCGGAGAGCCGATATGGCAATGTTGGAACAGAGAAGCACAACAGTTGCAGCAAGACCCATGCCGATTGCGTTAGAGGCCTGAGTCGAGACAGCAAGCGTAGGACAGGTACCCAGTACCAGAACCAGGACGGGGTTTTCCTTAATAAATCCCTTTGTAAGTATTTTAAGCTTGTTCAATTATTCCGCCCCCTTTACCGCTTCGTATGCAGTAAAAGCATCTTTAATCGCGTTCAAATACGCGCTTGAGGAAATAGTTGCCCCAGAAATTGTTTCAACGCCCGCAAGCGAGGCGTCCTCACCTCTGAAGGGCTCTCTGAAATCGTCCTGAGTAATTCTGCTTCCCAGCCCTTTTGTCTCAGACTGTGACAGCGTGTTTGTGTCCGTTATCCTGCCCTCTGAGTCTATTCCGCAGATCAGCTTGATATCCCCGCCGTAGCCTTTTGTTTTAAGCATAAAAACATAACCTGCGCCGTTTTCCGCTTTATAGACTTCGGTGACAGTAGAGGGAAGTCCCTCCAACTTCAAAAGCTTGAAATCATCTGCCTCCGGGAGCACATCTCTGCGGGCCTGTTCAGCCTTAGCCAGTTCCGCTTCCTCAATTATGGGGGCAGTTTTCTGATTGGTAAACGCCAACGCCGCGGATATGAAAAGGCAGATAAGCGTAAGCACAAGAACAGGCTTTACAAAATCCTTCATAACACTGCTCATGCTTTGGCACCTCCAAGTGGCTTTGTTCTTGTAAGCCTGGATATATAGGGCGTCAGGATGTTCATCAGCAGGATCGAGAACGATACGCCCTCGGGATAGTTGCCCCAGACACGTATCAGAACGGTGACAAGTCCGCAGCCTATGCCGAAAATAACGCGTCCCCAGTTGGTACTTGGGGTTGTCGAATAATCCGTTGCCATGAAGACGGCCCCCAGCAGGAGTCCTCCGGAGAGCACTTGATAATCGGGCTGTTTGCCGAGAAGCAGTGTTAGAAGGAAAACCGTTCCGACAAAGGCTACAGGAGTGTGCCAAGAAATAACACGTCTGACAAGCAGATATACGCCCCCTATAATGAGAGCAACCGCGCTTGTCTCTCCCAGACAGCCCCCCCTGTACCCCAGAAGCATATTTACCACAGCGGGAAGACTTTCGGTCTCCCCGTTTTTGAGCAGAACCAGCGGCGTTGCGCTTGACATTGCGTCTGCCGCGCCTGAAGACGCGTCGGCAGCAGAGAGTCCAAACAGATTTGACAGCACCTCCGGAATTTGAGGAGTGACCCAGGCCGTCATTGTACCAGAAAAAGCGAGTAGCATTACAATACGCGCTGTTATGGCGGGGTTTGCAAAGTTCTGTCCGATGCCGCCGAAAAGCTGTTTAACCACAACAATCGCGACAATACTGCCAAACGCAGCCTGCCACAGCGGAATTCCGACAGGCAGGTTGAAGGCCAGAAGCACTCCTGTCACAGCCGCCGACAGGTCGCCTATGGTGCTGGGCTTTTTAACTGTTTTTTCAAAAACCCATTCACTTCCCACCGCAAACGCAACACAGACCGCGGTGACAAGAAGCGCGCGGGCCCCGAAAATGACGGCCGACGCTATAAGCGCTGGACAAAGCGCTATGAGGACATCCCGCATTATGGCCGTCGTATTCGTTTTGTCCTTAATATGAGGAGAAACGGATACAGTCATGTTGTTCATTTGCTCCCCTCCTTTTTTGCATCCCGACTCTTTTTCAACATCTCTTCGGCTGCCCTCTGAGCGCTCTGATAGTCCCTCAGCATCACCTTTGCGAGCTTGTTTACCTGTACGAGATTACGGTTTGCGGGGCAAACATATGCACAGCAGCCACACTCCATGCAGAGGTTTACCTTCAGACGGCCGAGGGTCTCCGCATCCTTCAGGCGAAAGGCCGTCTCAATATCTGCAGGGGCGAGATTCAGTGGGCAGTGGGCGATGCAGCGTCCGCACTTTATGCAGGACGTCTCCTGCGGGAGTTTTGCATCTTTCGCGTCAAACGCTAAAATCGCGTTTGTATTCTTCAGAACAGGCTGTTCAAGGTCCGGAACTGCTATACCCATCATGGGACCGCCATAGAGCACCTTTTGAGGATCCGACTTGAAGCCTCCGCAGAACTCGAATATGTCTTTCAAAGGAGTCCCTATGGGAGCGATCACATTTTGGGGATTCCTGACGGCGGAGCCGTCCACGGTAACGCACTTTTCGTAAAGCGGAATACCTGTTTTTATGTACTTCGCAACAGCCGCAAGAGTTGTACAGTTTACTACAACCGCACCAACATCTATAGGCAGCTTTCCCTCGGGCACAATGCGGCCGATAGTGTTGAAAATGAGCACCTTTTCTCCGCCCTGTGGGTAATTCGCCGGCAGAGCCTTGACCTCAACTCCGCAGCCGGGCTTGCACATACTGCGGAAATTTGCGATACACCGGGGTTTGTTGTCCTCAATCCCGATGATAACGCGCTTTACGCGTAGGTATTTCTGAAGCAGCTCTATGCCCTCCCACACAAGGTCGGCGTCGTCTATCATTGTCCTGGTGTCGGAGGTGATATAAGGCTCGCACTCCGCCCCGTTTATTATGACCTCGTCTATCATTGAAAGGTCTTTAACGGAGAGCTTGACCGCAGTGGGAAAGCCCGCTCCCCCGAGACCTACAACACCGCTGCTGCGGACGGCCTCAAGGAGCTCCTGAAGGCTTGAAACCTTCGGCGGACCGATCCCCTCAAGCATTTCCTGCTTGCCGTCGGTCTCTATTGTAACAGCGGGGACTCTGCCTCCGGATGAGACCAGCATATCCCCTATTCTTTTAACCTTTCCGGAGACACCCGAATAGATTGGCGAGGATACAAAGCCGTCAGCTTCCGCAATAAGCTGTCCTACCTTTACATCATCTCCTACCTTGACAACAGGCTTTGCCGGCGCACCAATGTGCATTGACATAGGAATATTTACGACGGCAGGCGTGTTGATTCTCCGGGGCTTATCTTCAGACGTGTTTTTTCGATGAGGTACTCGTACTCCATGAAGACTTTTTTTCAGCAAAGCCCTTCCTCCTTAGTATTGCTTCTCTTCGTCAGTCCGGCGACTTGGCGTTTAAGTGATATTATACAAAGCTCTTTCGCATTTGTCTACATTATGTTATAATTTTTTTGTTGAAATCAGTCACAATACGGGTTAATATTGCTACAACATTTACAAGAGGTATTCAGCTTATGGTTGGTAAAAAACGACATCATTTTGTGTTATTTGCTCTGC
>JAAYCC010000112.1 GCA_012729875.1 Clostridiales bacterium
AAGTGCTCAGCAGCCTGTTTATGACAATCACCAACGCCAACTTTGACGACGGAGCTATCGAAAAGCAGATCCTGAAAATGATCGAGCTGAGAGACAAGCTGAGAGAGTCCGCTGACGTGGGCGCTTTACACGACGCGGCTGTCTTCACTGTAAGCGGCAGAGATTCCATGCTTGAAAAGGCCGCCTCTATAGGCGTGCTGTCCACAGAGGACGAGGATGTTCGCTCTCTCCGCGAGATGATCACGTACGGTCTCAAGGGTATTGCGGCCTATGCCGAGCACGCGAAGAACATAGGAAAAGAAGACCCGGAGATCAATGCTTTCATATATGAGGCCCTGGCCGCCACTCTGGACGAGACTCTCACCGCCGACGACCTTGTGGCGCTGACCCTGAAAACCGGCGAATACGGCGTTAAGGTCATGGCGCTTTTGGACGAGGCCAACACCTCGAGATTCGGAAACCCCGAGATCACGGAGGTTGACATCGGCGTGCGCAAAAACCCGGCCATCCTCATCTCCGGCCACGATCTGACCGATCTCGAGCAGCTGCTGGAGCAGACCAAGGGTACCGGCGTGGACGTCTATACACACAGCGAGATGCTGCCTGCCCACTATTACCCGGCTTTCAAAAAGTATGACAATTTCGCCGGCAACTACGGCAACGCATGGTGGAGACAGCTTGATGAATTTGTCTCCTTCCACGGACCGGTTCTGTTCACTACAAACTGCATAGTCCCGCCCAGGAGCGAAGAGGTCAGGGGCAGGATCTTCACCACCGGTTCGACCGGCTTCCCCGGCTGCAGGCATATTGAAGCCGACGAAAACGGCAAAAAGGACTTTTCCGAGCTGATAGCGCTTGCCAAAACCCTTCCCGCGCCCGATGAGATAGAAAACGGGAGCATTGTCGGAGGCTTTGCCCACAATCAGGTGATAGCCCTGGCCGATAAGATCGTAGAAGCCGTCAAATCCGGAGCTATCAAAAAGTTTTTCGTCATGGCCGGCTGCGACGGGCGCATGAAGTCCAGAGAGTATTACACCGAGTTTGCGGAAAAGCTGCCGAAGGACACCGTTATCATGACTGCGGGCTGTGCAAAATACCGCTACAATAAGCTGAAGCTGGGCGACATCGGGGGTATTCCGAGAGTGCTTGACGCAGGTCAGTGCAACGACTCCTATTCTCTTGCCGTCATCGCTCTGAAGCTCAAGGAGGTATTTGGGCTTGAGGATATAAATGAGCTGCCGATTGTATTCAATATTGCCTGGTATGAGCAAAAGGCCGTCATTGTGCTTCTCGCCCTGCTGTATCTGGGTGTAAAAAATATCCATCTCGGCCCGACGCTTCCGGGCTTCCTGTCCCCGAATGTTGCAAAGGTTCTCGTAGAGAAATTCGGTATTGCGGGCATAGGCACCGCAGATGGGGATATAGAGCTTTTTATGAACGCATAAAATGATTATACCAAAGTAAAATATAAAGATTTGTCCCGCCGGTATTATAACTAATCGGCGGGACTTTTTGTACTGCGGACTGTTTGAAACATATTCCCGCAGGCAATAATACGGATGAAAACAACTTTAAGGGAGATGTTCAGATGGACTACCTGAAAAACGCCGAGCGCCATATCATAGGCGGACGTGAGATATACTTCGTGCGATGCGACAGGTTCGGGAACGAGATACCTGCCGAAAAGCTCAGAGAGATGAATTTCTCGAACTCCACAATCGACCGTATAGTCACCGACGTGGCGGAGCGGATTTCCTCCGAGACCCCCGCTGCCGAGGGAGTATACACCGATGGCTTTCTGACAGAATAGCGCGTCATGGCAAAATCCAAGATGCGGCGGATACCGGCGGAGGGCGAAAGTATTGTCAGGGCAGCGCTCTACATCAGAGTCTCCACCGACCGTCAGGCGGAGGAGGGCTACTCCATAGAGGTACAGAAGGAGCGGCTTCTGGCCTATTCCAAAACTTTTGACGGAGTAGTGCAGACGGAGCTTTACATCGACGACGGCTTCTCCGGCGCTACGCTTGAAAGACCGGCGATGCAGCGGCTTGTCGGGGACGTCAAGTCCGGCGCCGTCACCCATGTGTGCGTCTACAAGCTGGACCGACTCAGCCGCTCCCAGAAGGACACGCTTTTTCTTATCGAGGACGTATTCCTGCCAAACAATATAGCGTTTATATCAATTCAGGAGAGCTTTAACACCGCCACCGCCTTCGGGCGTGCCGTAGTGGGAATACTCTCCGTTTTTGCGCAGCTTGAGAGGGAGAATATATATGAGCGTACGCGCAGCGGTATGCAGAAGCGCGTTGAGGCCGGCTACTGGCCGGGCGGCGGAGGCGTACCCTTCGGCTATGACTACGACCCGGAAAGGGGGATTCTCGTCCCGAACGGAGATGCCGAGACCGTGCGGCAGGTATACGAGCTTTACCTTCGGGGCTTTTCACTGCAGACCATAGCAAATATGCTGGGCCTCAAATATGAAAAGCTCGCCTCCCAGATACTGACGCGGAAAACAAATATCGGCATAATCGAATACAACGGCGTGGAATACCGGGGACGCCACGAACCGATCGTCTCGCCCGAAACCTATGAACGGGCCATGATGCTCAGGCAGCAGCGCTCGGAAAAACGTCTGATGCCCGAGACGCGCCATCTGCTCTCAGGGCTTGTCTGGTGCGGGGTGTGCGGAGCAAAAATGCGCTATCAGAAGTGGGGAAAGGCGGGCTGCAAGCTGGTCTGTTATTCACGGCAGATGTCAAAGCCCTATCTGGTGCGCGATCCGAACTGCGATAACGAGCCGATATGGGCGGAGGATGTGGAAAACGCCGTAATAAGCGACCTGTTTTCGTTCACACCCGATAAAATTGAGGCCTCGGACGCGGAGGGCTCCGCGCTGTCCGTCCGCGAGCTGCTCGAAAAGAAGAGAGCCGATGCGGAGGTGAAGCTCAGGCGCCTGTATGGGCTGTTCGCCGAGTCGGGAAACGACGTACTGCGGGAGAGTATAAAAGAGCTGAGCGACGAGATCGGGTCGCTGGACGGAAAGCTCCGTGAGGAGACGGAGCGGGGAAAGTGGTCGAAGAGCGCTGGCCGCGCAAAGGAAAGACTCCTGAACGTGCGCGACACGTGGCCATATATGGACGAGCATGAGAGGCGCAACCTTGTCTGTTCGGTTATAGAGCGCATAACCGTCACGCACTCACAGGTGCGGATAGAGTATAAATTTTGAGCCGGCGGCGGACTTTTGCCCGATACCGGCTCTTTTCAACTGCCGACGCTCATCCCGATGATAGCGGGAGAAATAAGGCGCTATCTGAGAGACAACAGCTCTGTGCGTGTAAGCCGCAGTATGCGTGACACGGCCTACCGAGTTCTTCAGACCAAGGAAAAGCTCACGGCAGAAAAGCAGCGGGAGCCGGACATCAGTGAAATAGCCGCCGCTCTTGGCATTCCGCGCCAGGAGGTCTTTTTTGCAATGGACGCCATATCGGAGCCTGTTTCAATCTACGAGCCGGTTTTTTCCGACGGCGGAGAGAGCATATGTGTCATGGACCAGATAGGCGACTCCAAAAATACCGACGACACATGGATAGAACGTATAGCGCTGTCAGAGGCTATAAAGTCGCTTGACGGCAGAGAAAAGCGCATACTGGCTCTGAGGTTCTACGACGGTAAGACACAGATGGAGGTCGCCGAAGAGGTGGGTATCAGTCAGGCACAGGTATCGCGCCTTGAGAAAAGCGCTATCGGACAGATAAAAAAGTGTATAGGATTGGAATAGGACAAACAAACCCCTCCGTATCATATACGGGGGTGTTTATTATGGAGTGTCGTGTGGATGATTTTCGCTTTAAAGAGGTAGTAAACGTCTTCGACGGACAAAGGCTCGGGTTTGTCTGCGACGCGCTGATCGACATTGTAGCAGGGCGGGTACTTGCTCTCATTGTGCCCGGCCGAGGCAAGTTCTTCGGGCTGTTCGGGCGGGAGCCGGACTATATTTTGCCCTGGGACTGTATCAAACGCATCGGCAGCGATATTGTTCTGGTGGAGGTTCAGGGCGAATACCGGCGCTCGCGCAGGCATAAGCACTCATGGTTTACATGGCAGTTCCCGGATAATGAGAGTAAATGACGGGGAAGTGTCGCCCCGTTTTCTCCTTTTGATATGCGGAACGCTGTACTTATACCAGACGTTCCGATGTTCGCACACATTTGACATTATGTTTTTTGACGGATTTACGCCAAAAGCGGCGGGCTCTCTTTGGAAAGTATCCCGAATCGTTCGCATATTGCATTCAAAAAGGGAAAAAGACTTGTTTTTAATCCCGGGAGACATTATAATAAAGCTGAAGAAATGCAAGTTGAGCAACTGTATCTTGCAATAATTATATTATATGAAAGGGAACCGATCATGGCCGAGAGGCAATTTCAAAAAGTTCTGGTAGCCAACAGAGGCGAGATAGCAATACGAGTTTTCCGTGCTTGCAACGAACTCGAACTGCATACGGTAGCAATGTATTCCAACGAGGATACGCTCAGCCTTTTCCGTATTAAGGCGGATGAAGCTTATCTTATCGGCGAGAACAAGAGCCCGCTGGGCGCTTACCTCGACATACCCGCAATTATTGGCCTGGCGAAGCGCAGAGGTGTGGACGCAATTCACCCCGGATACGGTTTCTTATCCGAAAACGCGGACTTTGCTAGAGCCTGTGAAGAGGCGGGAATCAAGTTCATAGGCCCCTCACCAGAGGTGCTCGATCAGATGGGCGATAAGCTCAACGCAAAGGCTCTGGCGAACAGGTGCGGAGTGCCGACGATTCCGGGCTGTGAGGAGCCCCTCAAGGACGGCGACGAAGCTCTTGAAAAAGCAACCAGCTTTGGCTTCCCCGTCATTTTGAAGGCTGCCGCCGGCGGCGGCGGGCGCGGTATGCGCCGATGCAACGCTCCCGAGGAGGTCAAGCCCGCTTTTGAGCTGGTCAAGAGCGAGGCAAAAAAGGCCTTTGGCAACGATGATATCTTCATTGAGAAGTTTCTCGTTGAGCCAAAGCACATTGAAGTCCAGATTCTGGCGGATGAGCATGGCAACGTGGTACATCTCGGAGAGCGTGACTGCTCACTCCAGCGCCGCTATCAGAAGGTCGTCGAGTATGCCCCCGCATTCTCCGTAGACCCCAAGGTGCTCGAGCGGCTTCATGCCGACGCTGTTAAGATCGCAAAGACTGTCGGATACACCAACGCCGGCACCGTTGAGTTCCTTGTGGATAAGGAAGGCAACCACTATTTCATTGAGATGAACCCGCGTATACAGGTCGAGCACACCGTTACCGAAATGGTCACAGGGGTGGATATAGTCCGTGCCCAGATACTTATCGCCAACGGCAGACCCCTCAGCGACCCGCTCATCGGCATAAGCGGGCAGAACGACATAAAGATGAACGGCTATGCCATTCAGTGCCGTGTCACCACGGAGGACCCCGCCAACAGCTTTGCCCCAGACTGCGGTAAAATAACCTCTTTCAGTACCGGGGGAGGCTTCGGAGTGCGTCTGGACAGCGGCTGTGCCGGAGCGGGGACAGTCATTTCTCCGTACTATGACTCCCTGCTGGTCAAGGTCACAAGCTGGGACAAGACCTTTGAGGGAGCCTGCCGCCGAAGCGTGAACGCCATCAACGAGGTCCATGTCCGCGGCGTCAAGACCAACATCCCCTTTATAACCAATATACTGCACCACTCCATGTTCCACGAGGGCAAGTGCCACACCAAATTTATCGACGACACGCCCATCCTCTTCGACCTAAATCTCTCCCGCGACCGCGCGACCCGCGTTCTCAAGTATATAGCCAAGATTCAGGTCGACAATCCCAATGTGGAGCGCAAACAGTACAATATTCCCCGTTTTCCGGTCGTTGACTATCCTGCCGCGCCCGGTCTCAAGCAGATGCTCGACAAAGAGGGGCCGGAGGCGGTCAGCAAGTGGGTTATGCAGCAGAAGAAGCTGCTGATAACCGACACCACCATGCGCGACGCGCACCAGTCGCTGCTCTCCACCCGTGTCCGTACCCGTGACATGGCCAAGGGCGCCGAGGGTACCGCCGCCATACTTTCAGACTGCTTCTCACTCGAAATGTGGGGCGGCGCCACCTTCGACGTGGCATACCGTTACCTGCACGAGTCCCCCTGGGAGCGTCTCGACCTGCTGCGCGAGCAAATTCCCAACATCCCGTTCCAGATGCTCCTGCGCGGAGCCAACGCAGTCGGATACGCCAACTATCCCGACAACCTAATCCGTGAGTTCGTAAGGGAGGCGGCTGTCAGCGGCATAGATGTTTTCCGTATATTTGACTCGCTGAACTGGATACCCGGCATGGAGATCGCAATGGACGAGGTCCTCAAGCAGGGCAAGATCTGCGAGGCGACCATCTGCTACACCGGCGATGTTCTGGACGACAGCAGAGACAAGTATACGCTCCAGTACTATGTGGACATGGCGAAGGAGCTTGAGCGCCGCGGCGCCCACATGATAGCCATAAAGGACATGTCCGGACTTCTGAAGCCCTATGCGGCCAAGAAACTGGTCACGGCGCTTAAAAACGAGATAAATGTTCCGATTCACCTCCATACCCACGACATCAGCGGCAACCAGATCGCAGCGCTGCTGCTGGCCGCGGAGGCGGGCGTGGATATAGTTGATACGGCTATCTCCTCAATGTCCTCTCTTACCAGCCAGCCGTCAATGAACGCCGTGGTCGCGGCACTGCAAAACACCGAGCGCGATACGGGACTCAATCTCGACGAGCTCCAGAAGCTCACCAACTACTGGGCCGACGTACGTCTGCGCTATGAAAACTTCGACGGAGGACTCAAGTCTCCCGTTACTGACATCTACAAATATGAAATTCCCGGCGGACAGTACACCAACCTCCAGCCGCAGGTCGTCTCCCTCGGACTCGGCCAGCGCTTCGAGGAGGTCAAGGGTATGTACGCAGAGGTCAACAAGATGGTGGGGGATATTGTCAAGGTGACGCCGTCCTCAAAGATGGTCGGCGATTTGGCGATATTTATGGTACAGAACGATCTTACCCCCGAGAACATAGTTGAAAGGGGCGAGGCGCTTACGTTCCCCGACAGCGTCGTGTCCTACTTCAAGGGTATGATGGGTCAGCCCACATGGGGCTTCCCGGAGGATCTGCAGCGCGTAGTCCTGAAGGGTGAAGAGCCGCTCACATGCCGTCCGGGCGAGATGCTGCCGCCCGTGGACTTTGACAAGATCCGCGAGGAGATGGAAGAGTTCATGAACGGTGAGATAATAAACCGCCGCGCCATGCTCTCCTACTGTCTGTATCCGAAGGTCTATAAGGAATACCGTGCACACCGCAAGGAATACGGCTACATCATGCGCATGGGCAGCCACGTGTTTTTCAACGGAATGGCGCTGGGCGAGACCAACAAAATCAACATAGAGGACGGCAAGACACTGGTGATCAAGTACCTCGGACTTGGCGACCTCAACGAGGACGGCACACGTAATGTCAACTTTGAGCTCAACGGTATGCGCCGTGAGGTAGCTGTACCTGATAAGAGTGCCGTCGCCAGCATCAAGCAGGCGGTTTTGGCGGATCCCGAGGACAAGAGCCAGATCGGCGCTTCTATCCCGGGCGCAGTCACCAAGGTAGAGATAAAACCCGGTGACAAGGTCAGGGAAAACCAGGTGATCGCAGTTGTGGAGGCTATGAAGATGGAGACGAGCGTTGTCGCCCGTATGGACGGCACGGTCGACGAAGTCTTTGTGAAGCCCGGTCAGACCGTCGTGGCGGGAGAACTGCTGGCCACAATCAAATAGAATAAAAACAAAAAGCAAAAAGCTCCCCGTTTGGGGAGCTTTTTTGCTGAAAACGTAATTTTTTCACTGATCTGTCGCAAAATAAGAGCAATACTCTTGCAAATTGTAGGACAGTTTGTTATAATACCAAGGCACTACGCACGGGAACGGATCGCTTTTTTCGGTGGCAGCGATAAAATCCTTATTATCTCTGTTGGAAAAAGCGGGATGAGGTTCCCGGAGGACAAAACAAAAATGGAGGAAAACAAATGTCAGTAGTATCAATGAAACAGCTTCTGGAGGCCGGTGTGCATTTCGGCCACCAGACTCGTAGATGGAATCCTAAGATGAAAGAGTACATCTACATGGAGCGTAACGGCATCTACATCATCGACCTGCAAAAAACTGTAAAGAAGCTCGAAGAAGCCTATGATTTCGTCCGCAACATAGCTGCGGACGGTGGCTCCGTACTTTTTGTCGGCACAAAGAAGCAGGCACAGGACGCAATTAAGGAAGAGGCCGAGAAGGTCGGAATGTACTATGTCAATGCCCGCTGGCTCGGCGGCATGCTCACCAACTTCAAGACCATGCGTACACGCATCGACCGTCTGGCACAGCTCAAGAAGATGCAGGAAGACGGAACTTTTGATATGCTTCCGAAGAAGGAAGTCATAAAGCTCATGGGCGAAATGGAAAAGCTCGAGAAATATCTCGGAGGCGTCAAGGAAATGAAGAAGCTGCCGAGTGCTCTCTTCATCGTTGATCCCCGCAAGGAGCACAACGCGATCGCAGAGGCGCGCAAGCTCAACATCCCCATCATCGCTATCGTTGACACCAACTGTGACCCCGATGAGGTGGACTATGTCATCCCCGGAAACGACGACGCAATCCGCGCCATCCGTCTGATCTCGGCCGCTATGGCCAGCGCCGTTCAGGAGGGCAGGCAGGGTCTTGATGCGGAGGTTCCCGCAGAGGAGGCCCCCTCGGAGGAAGAGGCTCCCGTAGAAGAATAATCATATAAATTAACGAGAGGAAGAATAATAGATGGCATTCACAGCTCAGGATGTTAAGAATTTGCGTGAAATGACCGGCGTCGGCATGATGGACTGCAAAAAGGCTCTTGTAGCTACCGATGGCGACTTTGACAAGGCTATCGAGTGGCTCCGTGAAAAGGGGCTGGCTGCCGCACAGAAGAAGTCCGGCAGAATCGCCGCCGAGGGCATGGCTTATGCCGATGTCATTAACGGCGTAGGCGTTGTGGTTGAGGTCAACGCAGAGACCGACTTTGTCGCCAAGAACGACCTGTTTGTAGAATTTGTTAAGGGCGTCGCGGCTGTTGTCGCGGAGCAGAACCCCGCCGACATGGACGCGCTTATGCAGTGCAAGTACCCCGGCAAAGAACTGACCGTCGAGCAGGAGCAGCAGGAGAAGGTTCTTGTCATCGGAGAGAACATCAAGATCCGCCGCTTTGCCCGTTATGATACCGGCCTGTCCATCCCATATGTCCACATGGGTGGAAAAATCGGCGTTATAGTCAATATGCAGGTCTCCGCCGGTCTCGAAAATAACGAGACTGTCATTGAGCTCGGCAAGGACGTGGCAATGCAGAGCGCCGCGATGAGCCCCACATACCTCGACAAGAGCGATGTTGACCAGTCTGTCATAGAGAAGGAGAAGGAGATCCTCACTATACAGGCGAAGGAGGATCCGAAGAACGCCAACAAGCCCGATAATATCATCGAAAAGATGGTCATGGGACGCGTAGGTAAGTACTACGAGGAAAACTGCCTGCTGCAGCAGAGCTTTGTCAAAGGCGATAAGATATCCGTTGAAAAGCACGTTGCAGAGGTCGCAAAGGCCGTAGGCGGAGACATCAAAATTGTCGGCTTCACTCGCTTTGAAAAGGGTGAGGGTATCGAAAAGAAGCAGGACGATTTTGCATCCGAGATCGCAAGCCTCGTCAAGTAGGTAAGGCACTGATAAAAAGCGCACCGCGTTAAGCGGTGCGCTTTTTGTTTTATAAAGACACTATGTCATGATCCTGATCGGCGAGTGGATGTTTTCACAGAGGACCTCTTTGTGGGTGCCGCCCGCCTCTCCGTCGCGCGTCCATTTTACAGGGCGGTGGAAGCTGAATTTTACATTTTTGCTCCGCAGCATAATGACCTTGTTTCCGCTGTAGTTGCGGGCAAGAACGGCGGAGACGATCTGGTTCATCTCGATGACGTTGGCCGGCCGCTTTATAAGTATGACCTCGAACAGTCCATCGTCCAGCTCGACTCCGTTGTCGGTGAGCTTGACGAAGCCCGCAACAGAGGTGCTGTTTGAGACGCTGCCGAATACGAACTGGTCCTCGATTTTGCCGTTGTCATACTCCACCTTTACATTGTGATATGTCAGACGGGAGAGTTTACCCATGGCGTTGAGCACATAGGCAAAGTGACCTAAAGTGTTCTTTGACTCGCGCGGCGTCTCATAGCTTACATCCGTGAATGCGCCGAAGGCGGCAATATAAGTGAAGTAGTCGTTTTTGTTAAATCTGCCCACGTCGAGGTTGACGGGAGAGCCGGAGACGATGGTTTTTGCCGCCGCAACAGGTATGTGCGAGAGGTTCAGAGTCGTCGCCACATCGTTGGCCGTACCCTGAGGGATATATCCCAACAGAGGGGGATCGTCAATCTGAGCGAGTCCCGCGACGGTCTCGCTCAGGGTGCCGTCTCCGCCTATGCAGGTGACACAGTCGTATTCGCTGCAGTATTCCTTGACCAGACGGGTAGCGTCGCCTGCTCCCGTGGTGCAGAACACCGTTGGCAGATAACCGCCGTTGGACAATACCTGCAGTATTGGGCCGAGATTGACCAGACCTTCACCCTTACCGGCCGCAGGATTGAATATCAGCATAAGCTTTTTCTTTTGCAAGGAAAACCCCTCCGAACTGCAATGCTTCTACCGCCAATTATAGCCGTGAAGCACTGTAATGTCAACGGTCAGGAGATTATTACAGGCTGGAGCTGCCTGCCGGCGAGCGCCGCCTCTATTGTCGGCTCAAGCAGAGAGAGATCGGATATCATGGAGGTCGGCTTTCCTTGGGGGTCATCCTGACGGAAGGGTACAAAGTAGTAGTTTTTGCGATTTATAAGCTCGCCGATGTTTTTTGCGTTGGCGCCCAGCGCGTCATTCGTGGAAATGGATATGACCACCGGCCTGCCGTTCCTGAGGTGCGCTTTGCAGGCCATAGTTACAGTGCTGTCAGCTATGCCGCAGGCGAGCTTTGCCAATGTATTGCCGGTGCAGGGGGCCACAAGCAGCATGTCAAAAAGCTTTTTGGGCCCTGCCGGTTCCGCCTCGGGTATGGTCGCCAGTATGTTTTTACCGCTTATTTGACGCAGACGCTCTTTGAACTCTTCTGTTTTCCCGAATCTGGTGTCGGTGTTTGCCGTTATCTCGGACATGATGACTGTCAGGTCATATTTTTGTGCCAGCTTCTCCGCTGCTGGTATGAGCTTGTCAAAAGTGCAAAAGGAGCCGCACAGGGCGAGCCCCAGTTTTGTTTTTCCCATAAAATAACCTCCGGTGGGAGCGAAAAGGTCATACTGTTCCTTGCCTTTCGCATAAAATGTTCAGAAGCGTCTCTTTAATGATCTTTCCGGCCGTGGCGGGGGCGGTATCTGCCGGCAGTCCCAGCGCCCAGAGCACGTTCAGGTCCATTGCCCGCGCGGCCTCGAAATCCACGCCGCCCGGGCGTGAGGCGAGGTCGATTATGAGGGCGTCGGGGGATACCTGAGCAAGTCTTTCGCAGCCGAGGATGCGGGCGGGTATGGTGTTTATAATCGTGTTAAAGCGCCCCAGCTCCGCGCCCAGCTTGCGGGTATCCAGAGCTTCACAGCCCATGGCGCGGATGTAGGCAAAGTCCCCCGGCTTGCGGGCGGAGACGGCAACCCTCGCGCCCAGTGCGCGCAGACGTTCCGCCAGCATTTTTCCGATTCGGCCGAAGCCGCATATCAGAATGTCGCTGTCCCAGATGGTTATTGGCGAATGCGTCAGCAGAACAGAGATGGCCCCCTCAGCGGTAGCCAAGGCGTTCAGCGCCACAAGCTCCTCACGATCGAAATAGTCCACCATCTCCAGGCCTATTTCGTCTGCTGTGCTCATAAGCGTCTCATTGGGCTTTCCCGCGCAGATCAGAGCTCCCCGTGGAAGCCGGCGTAGTACATCGTCAATGTTGTGGAAATGTGCGCTCAAGGGGGCGTTCAGGCCGCCACGGATATTGAGGACGGGAAGAGGAAGAACAATGCAGTCGGCATCCCGTGCAGAATCTTCCAGAGAAAGCGTACAGCATATGCCTTCCATCCCAGGGGCCTCGTCCAGAGCATAACAAGCCACGCTGTGCCCGTCCTTATATAGCATGGAAGCAAGGCTTACTATACGCATATCCCCGCCAATAAACAAAAATTTCATAAAGACACTTCCTTCCGAGTTTCGCTACATACTATGCCGTCCCCCTTATGGGGGTGCCAGCTTCGGCGAAGCCGGCGCAGGATATCGCGGGGGCCAAGGCGGGGCGCTGAGAGATGTTGGCGAATCCGCCGTGTTGGACAATATAAAAAATAATGTTGAACGGAGAATCCAGATGACTTCTCAACAAAACAAACCCGTTGCCGTATTATTGCGGCTTGTGGGTGTGATTTTGACGGCCGGCGCCTGCCTGATACTGGGTACCGCTTATTTTGCACCGGAAGCTCCCGCGGGGGCGCGGGAGTATTCCCCTCTGATAGCTTCAGATACTGCTCTGCCGCAGATATGCCCGGACCGGAGCGCTCCAT
>JAAYCC010000113.1 GCA_012729875.1 Clostridiales bacterium
ACCCGCCTCATATGCAGCGGTGAACTGTTCAAGGTACGATTCGTCGTCGCATGTTTCGAGTCTGGCGTTATTTTCCCTCAAGACCGCTGTATTGAGTCGATCGCTGTCTATGTAAGCGCAGTGGCAAAGCCTGACTCCATGCCGGGCGCACCATCCGGCCATTCTTATCGTGAGCGTACCCGTACCGCCCCCGGTACACGCACAAAAAATGCATATGGCATTATTCGAAGAACTCATCCGGAGGCGCCTTTCCTGATAAATGATCCGCGTCAAGAACTCCCTGCAGAATTTCTCTCAGCTGTGTGCTGCTTGTTTCGTCTGCATAAGGGAAGCATATTATCTCCACATCCTTGTCCGCGAAATATTGTTCGTATTTTTTGAACCTGTCACTGCCCTTATAATCGCTTCCGACAAAAAGGTAGTGATACCCCAATGAGTCCCAGGCGTCCATATCCTCGGCAAACGACTCAATCACTCTGTCGACATACTTGACTCCGCGGACGATCTCGGCTCTCTCTTCGAAAGGGATAAATGTCTCCTTTCCCTTCCATGCACCGTTTTTATTTACCCCAACTATTAAATAGTCACAGCAGTCTTTGGCCCGTTTCAGAATATTAAGATGGCCGATATGGAAGAGGTCGAAGGTTCCGCTGAGATATCCAATTTTTGTTTGGGGCAGCTCCGAGTACCGGCCGCCGGTAATTTTATAAGCATAGCTGTTCTGTGCAAAACTATACGGATTGGAGTGATAGTATTCCAGAATGTTTTTATAAACAGGCTCGTAGTTGGGGATATATATACGCTCTCTTGCAAACATCTTATCAATGATTTCGCCCGGCAAAGCTCCAAGTGCGTCCAAAGAATTACCTTTACCGTAAAAACATGTGCCCTCCAGCACTCCCGGCGATACGTCAAGTATTCTGTTCTTATTGTAATTTACGGCAAGTTCGGCATTGACGCTCTCTATGAACCTGCAAACTCCTGATTTTGCGGCTCCGTATACTGAGAACAGCGGGGATGCGACGTGCCCGCTTATACTCCCCATCACAGCGCAGTACATATCATCATCCGAAAAAATACGACTATAGTACTTTTTTACGATCATCATCACGGACAACTCGTTTACTATTACAAGGTTTTTTATCTCTGCCTCCGTCAGACTGTCGAAGGAAGCCACTCTCCCAAAACCCGCGCTTATGATCAGCGTATCTATCTCGCTGCTGTCCGGCAGGCAGGAGTAGTCCTGATTTATGAGATTTATGCGAATAAACGACACTGCATCCGAAAAGCGTTCTCTGACATCTTCGGGAACGTCGTCGACCTTCGGCGATACCCTGTCGGCAATATATATTCCGGCATAATCGCGGCGCAGCAATTCTGCGGCCAAAGACAGACCTACTCCGTTGCCGCCTCCGACCACTAAAGCGCATTTTTTCACTTGTCTCCCCTTTCTGTCACTGAGGGCCTTTGTCACTACTCTGACCACTCCATGAGTCGGTACTCTCTCCTTTTCCGGAGGGTATCTCATATAATCCCCGTAGTGTCTCTTCAGAATCTAATCATAGTTCCCCGAAGCCGGGAAGAGGCGGCCTTCAAATCTTAATAGGATAGTTTTATAAAACCTATCTCTCTTTTGGATATATTTCTCCGTAGTATTCTCACCGTTCGTAAGATTACTCACATATTCCTTATCATCATCGGAAAACATTCGGAGCACTTTTTGAATCAGAGCGTCGACATGGGACTTTGGTATCAGCTTTAGAACACAGTGATTCGCAAACCTCCAGAAACCGCTTATAGTCTTTTCTGAACATACGCACATCTATATCGTCGTCCCACGGAATAGAGCCGCCGTGCCTGACCGCGCCCAGCAGCGTTCCTGCGAAAAGCTGATAAGGGATATCATGCTTTTTACATATCCTGTCGAACTCGAGCAGTATCTCAAGCTCCGCCATCTAGACATCCCGGATATCTGCATCGACATTTTGATACTTCATTTTTAAGCCCTCAATAGTTATCTGCCGGAAATTCAACGCCAAATTCCGCACAGAGGAGAAAGATATGTATAACTCTCAGAAGAAAGCGGTAGTTCAAGGGCGCTTCCGCCGCTTCCGGACTGACAATTTTTTTCTCGACGGCAAATAAAACTGCAGATTTTGCAGTCTCGGTCTCCCTGATCTCATCCTCAAGCGACCAGTCCTCGATCTCCGCACCAAACAAATTTCTGTTCAGCAGCTTTCTGCCAAGCATTAGCAGCGCTTTTCTGCCGTAGTCGATAAACTGAAAGGCGACGTCTCTTATGATATACAGCGGTTCAGACGACGCGGTCGTTCCGTATACCGTAGGAATACGGGCGGCCTCGGCGTTTTCCTCTGTGGTCGTCGCTCTCATGCGGTTGTAGAAAAAGCGCTTACCTCTCGGCAGTCCGTAAGAGTACTTCACAAAATCCAGCTCATCCAGCGGCGCATATCTCGGGATCCGGCCGTCGTTCATGTTGTAATAGACGGCTCTGTTGCCAGTAGTCCAAAAGTACAGGGAGTCGTAGCTTTGTGTATTCGTACTCTTGACATATTTTTTAAGGACCTCAACGAACCGCTCTTCTTGAGATATATATATCTGTTTTAATCTCTCCCCCAGATATTTTCCGTCATCGACAGCGGCTATTCTCTGGCGATAGAAGCGCCGCAGGTCGGTATGTTTCCTGTGATAAAACGGGAGGTCCTGCATCCACTCCCAGTCCTTGTGCAGCACTCCCCCGTCGCCTGTAAGGTGTATCCGAAAGCCATCTTTTGTCATCTTATGCCGTAAATATGCAGTGACATAGTTGCTCTCAACAGTGTTAGGTAAGATAAAGTCGTTTTCTTTCAATTGTTCAAGCAGGAATTCATCACTCACTTCAGGTTTTGGCGTATGAATGACATCCAGTCTTTTCCCCGTAGCAGAGGCTACCCGCTGTGCAATGGTTTTTTCTCTATCCGAATCGAAGTTCGAGCAGAGGCAGGGTGAGACATCAACACGATTGAGCATACAGCAATAGACCATACGGCTGTCGTATCCGCCCGTGAGCGCGGAAGAGATCTTGTAGTCCGCCAGCGAATGGGCCAGGTCCGCAAAAAAAGCGCCGCCGTTCGGGACCGTACTGTCGGCGTCAATATCCCCGATTTGCTTATCGAAGATCTCGGCCTCGCCGTTTTTGATCAATATGAATGCCCAGGCCGGAAGCATCGCTATTCCCTCAACAAAGGTTTTGTCAAAGAACGTTCTCCCCAGAGAAAGGTATTCACATATGCTCTCCATATCGAACAGCAGTTCGATGTCTCTCATATACTCCGATCTCAAAATCTCCTCAAAGCTGTCGGAGATGAAGCCGTCCGAGACATAGCATACATGCTGGTTGCTGTTATCTGAAAAAACAATAACGTCTCCGTCATCCCGTCTGAT
>JAAYCC010000114.1 GCA_012729875.1 Clostridiales bacterium
AGGGTGTTGAAGTTGTCGCTGAGCTTCTCAACGCCAAAGCTGACCTTCCCTATAGGGCAGTGGATAATGTTGGTCTTGTCGAGGCGGTACTCGATCTTACCGGCTTTGATCTCGCTGACTGCCTGGGCAATGTTGGGAGTAACGGTACCCGCCTTGGGAGTAGGCATCAGCCCCTTGGGACCGAGAACCTTACCGAGACGTCCGACAACGCCCATCATGTCGGGAGTTGCGACAACGACATCATAATCGAACCAGTTTTCCTTCTGGATCTTTTCAACCATGTCCTGACCGCCCGCGAAATCCGCACCTGCGTCCAGAGCTTCCTTAACGCGCTCTTCCTTGCAGAACACGAGAACGCGGCGGGTCTTGCCCGTACCGTGGGGCAGGACGATAGCGCCGCGGACCTGCTGGTCTGCATGGCGGCTGTCTACGCCCAGCTTGACGTGCAGCTCAACAGTCTCATCGAACTTGGCCTTTGACGCCTTGCATACAAGCTCAAATGCCTCTTCGGGATCATAGAAATTGGTTTTATCTATGAGCTTTGAGCCCTCTTTATAGTTTTTACCTCTGTACAATTGAATTTCCTCCTTGATATGTGGTTAGGCAGATGCTTTTGCATCCTCCCACTTAGGGAAGCGGCGGAGCCAAGCTATAACTTACTCCGCAGCGACGAGAACGCCCATGCTTCGGCAGGTACCGGCGACCATGGCCATTGCGGCTTCGATATCCGAGCAGTTGAGGTCGGGCATCTTGGTTTCAGCAATCTTGCGAAGGTCTTCGCGGCTTAAGGTCGCGACCTTGTCGCGCTGGGGGACTCCGGACGCCTTGTCCAACCCGCAGGCCTTCTTTACGAGAAGAGCTGTGGGGGGCGTCTTGGTGATGAAAGAGAAGGAGCGGTCAGCGTATACGGTTATGACAACAGGGATCATCATACCCATATCGTTCTTGGTTCGCTCGTTGAAATCCTTGGTGAACTGGCCTATGTTGATGCCGTATTGACCAAGGGCAGGACCTACGGGAGGAGCAGGAGTTGCTTTGCCCGCGGGAACTTGAAATTTTACATATCCGACAACTTTCTGTGCCACTTTACGTGCACCTCCTAATTATTCTGAAACAAATGTGACCTGATCGTAGTCAAGGTCGACAGGCGTCTCCCTTCCGAACATGGAGACGATAACGCGGACTCTGTTCTTATCAGGCTCTACGTCCTCAACAGTGCCCAAAAATCCCTGGAGGGGCCCATCGGTTACCTTTACGGTGTCGCCGACGGAGAATTCCGCGATGATTTCGCGGCGCTCAACTCCAAGGTCCAATATTTCCTGCTCAGTTAGCGGCACGGCCTTACCGTCGCTTCCGACAAAGCCCGTCGCTCCGCGCACGTTGCGTACAAGATGCCAGCTCTCGTCGGTCATAATCATCTTCACAAAGACATAGCCCGGGTAGGTCTTGCGTTCAACGGTCTTCTCACCGTTTTCCGTATGCTCGGTAACTGTCTCCATGGGGATGTTGACCTCCTGAATGAGATCCTGCATCCTGCGGTTCTCGGCGGCCTTGATGACTGCCGCCGCAACGGCGTTTTCATAGCCGGAGTAGGTGTGTACTACGTACCACTTTGCATCTTCAGCCATTTTTTATACCAAATCTATGAGCGCCTTGGCCCCTGCCTGAGCAAGAGAGTCAAAGCCCCAAAGCACCAAAGCGGAAAGCAGGATCACAACAAGAGCGACAGCTGTGTTGTTGACAAGCTGCTTCCTTGTGGGCCATACGACCTTCTTAAGCTCGCTCTTCAGGTCGCGGAACCACTGGCTTACGCGTTCCTTAAAACTTTTCTTGGCATTCTTATCGGTTTTTTTGACAGGATCGGTTGTCCGCTTAACTGCGTTTTCCTTGGCTTTTGCCATTTCTGCACATCCTTTCTAAAAAAACCTACTTTGTTTCCGAATGAAGCGTATGCTTGCGGCAGAACGGACAATACTTGTTCATTTCAAGACGATCCGGGGTGTTCTTCTTGTTCTTGAACGTGTCGTAGTTCCTTTGCTTGCATTCGTTGCATCTCAGAGTAACTTTTACTCGCATATCGGCACCTCCTTGTTCTATTAGGCCCTCGCGGCCCTGTTGCCTCCCTGTTTGGCAGAGACCTCTCTCCGCTGCAAGAAAATTGCGCACAAAAAGAAGACCTCTCCAACGACAGGTAATATGTATTTTAGCACAGTGCATGCTTTGGGTCAACTGTTTTTTTATTATTACCTTTAATATAGTAATCTCAGACACTTTAGAGGCCATTAGTACATTATCAAAGTGAATCCGGCGGGTCATAATTGGCTTTTTCGAGTCGCTGCCCGCCCGGCTGCGGGGGTATAGCTGGTCTTGTTTCCCATCCAAAAGCAAGCTGTTTTCCTGGACAGAGTTTATTGTGCACCCCGCCATTTTATCTGTGCATAATTAGGCAATTTTGTACAATTATACAACTTTTGTTTCTAAGTTGCTTTTTCGTCTTTCAGCATGGTATACTAATTTGCATGAACGGAGGCGAAGCAGTTGACTGCGGAGGAAGCGATAAATTTCATACACCGGAACGTCTGGCAGGGCTCGAAGCCCGGGCTTTCCCGCACTCTTGAGCTCCTCTCCGGAATCGGAGATCCCCAGAACGCTCTGCGCTTTGTGCACGTTGCCGGCACCAACGGCAAGGGCTCCGTTTCTGCTATGCTGTCCGCCATACTCTGCAGCGCCGGCTACACCGTTGGCCTCTATACCTCGCCATATATCTCCCGCTTCAACGAGCGGATCCGGGTAAACGGCGCCCCCATCAAGGACTCGGAGCTCGCCGGAATTACCGAGCTATGTGTCCCCTTTGCGCTCTCAATGTCCGACAGCCCGACGGAATTCGAGCTGGTCACCGCAATTGCCATGCAATATTTTTTGAGCCGCAATTGCGACATAGTGGTCTTAGAGACTGGTATGGGCGGCCGACTCGACTCCACAAACGTCATCTCATCTCCCCTCTGCTCCGTCATCACCAACATTGGTTTGGACCACACGGCGGAGCTTGGAGACACAGAGGAAAAAATTGCTTTTGAAAAGGCGGGCATAATCAAATACAGATGTCCGACCGTAATATACGAACTGAAAGACTCGGTTACACAGGTCATAAAAGACCGCTGCCGCGAAATGAGTTCGCCGCTGAAGATAGCCGAGTTCGACAAGATAGTCTCCATCTCCGACAGCCGCTCAGGACAGCTGTTCTCCTACAAGCATCACCAAAATCTGAGTCTGCCTCTTCTCGGCACTCATCAGCTCAAAAATGCGGCCGTGGTGCTGGAGGCAGTGGACACCCTGCGGGAGTCCGGTCTCTCCGTTTCCGAATCCGCCGTCAGGAGCGGCATCTCCGCTACTGCCTGGCCCGCACGATTTGAGATACTGTCGGACAGGCCCTTTTTCGTGGTGGACGGCGGGCACAACCCCCAATGCGCGGAGACCGTTTCGGACAACCTGGCAAGATATTTTCCCGGTATGAAAACCGTAATTTTGTTCGGCGTGCTGGCGGACAAGGACTACATTGGGCTTGCGGGTATGCTGGACCGCGCAGCAGACGCCTATGTCACAATTACGCCCGACAGCCAGCGGGCACTGAGAGCAAGCGAGCTTGCGGAGAAGATAAAGTGCTTCGGGAAACCCGTTTATTACTGCGACTCCATAGAGGAAGGAATCGAAAAAGCTATCTTGCTCGCTGGTGCGGACGGCGTTGTCTGCTCGGTCGGCTCGCTCTATACAGCGGGAACGGTGCGGGCTTATTTTGGCAAATAATTGTTAAACAAACTGGAGGAGGACGATAAAATGAAACAAACACATATCAGGACAATTGCCATGCTCGCGGTATTTACAGCCGTCAGCATAATATTGTCGCGCTTTCTCGGCATATATGTGACCCCTTCGCTCAGGCTCAGCTTTGAATACTTCCCAATAATCCTCGCGGGCATCTGCTTCGGTCCCGCCGCCGGCGCCGTCGTGGGCGGACTGTCCGATTTCCTGGGCGCAACAGTTCTGTCCGGACTGGGATTTTTCCCGCCGCTCATCGCAGGTCCTATCCTGGCGGGTCTGACCTCGGGCCTTATGGCAAAATATTTTTTTCATAACGATCTGGATAAATGGTGGAAGTACATTCTTATCGGTCTCGCAGCCGATCTGCTCTGCAACTTTGTCTGGGGCTCCTATGCCCTGTCCCTGCTCACCGGAACGCCGTTTCTAACGCTGCTTGCTCTGAGGGCGCCGCTTAAAGCCGGCATAGCAGTCGCGGACTCCTATTTGGTGTTTGCGGTCCATAGAGCCATACTGCCCGTTCTATTAGGAAAAAATTTTGCCGCTGAAGCTCATGAGCACTGAGGAAAAAGCTATGAGAATCATGGCTATCGACTATGGCGATGCCCGCATCGGCCTTGCCGTCTCAGACGAGAGCGCAACTCTGGCAGGTGAGGCTTGGACACTCAGCGAGTGGAAAGCGGAGCGCGCAGCCGATATCATAACAGAGGAAGCAAAGGGGCGCGGAGTAGGCCGTTTTGTTCTGGGCTATCCCAAGAACATGGACGGCACTCTCGGCGAGAGAGCCAAAAAGAGCGAGGTCTTCAAAGCTCTGCTGGAGGCGAGAAGCGACATACCCGTTACGCTCTGGGACGAGCGCCGTACCACAATCGCCGCCCATGAGATACTGCATGCCAACGGAAAAAGGGCAAAGCACCATCGCCAAAACGTGGATGCGGTCGCGGCCTCTCTTATTCTGGAGGGCTTTCTCGGAACGCTTTAATATAAAATTGAAACAAAAACCTGCTGTCTTCGTCCTATAGGCAAAGACAGCAGGTTTTTTAAATTTATATTGAGATTTGGAGGAACTGCCATGAAAAGCGTTAAAAACCCGGCGAGGATACTGTCTCTCGTCCTCGCAATGCTGCTTATGCTAACGCTCTGTGCCTGCGGAGCTAAAAACGCATCTGCAGATACCGCAAGCGAAACCGCAGAAAACAGCGAACCCCAGAAAAGCTACAAAGGTGAACAAGGATATCCGTCAGACGGCACATCTGTCGGCACGGCGGGCAAGACTTCCGACGACAAAGCCACCGACACAAAGCCCAGCGGCGACAAGATAATATACACCGGCTCCGCCGACATCGAGACCCGGTACTTTGAGCAGACCTTAGCTGATATTGAAAAGCTCGTGTCGGAAGCAGGCGGCTTCATCCAGAGCTCCTCCGTACATGACAACGACTTCTACACCGCTCAGTACGGCGGTACGACTTACCGCTCGGCATACTATGAACTCCGCATACCCGTCGAGAAATTCGACAGCGTTATGAACGGCCTGTCCTCCCTCGGAAACGTGCCGTACAGCAGCGTGGACGCGGAGAACATCACAGAGCAGTACATGGACGCGGAGGCCCGTCTGACCTCGCGGAAGGCTGAGGAGGCAAGGCTTCTCGAGCTGCTTGCAAACGCCGACACGGTGGAGGAGATGCTTCAGATAGAGAGTCATCTGTCCGATGTGCGCTATGAAATCGAGACTCTGACCTCACAGATCAAGAATTGGGATTCACGCATAAGCTACTCCACTCTGACCCTGAACGTCAGCGAAGTCAGTCTCTTCACCGAGGACACCCCCGCCGCCATGAGCTACGGCAGACAGCTCGCAACAGCGCTCAAAAGCTCCGCCAAGAGCGTGTGGCGCTTCCTCAAAAACCTGCTGAAGGGCATCGTCGCAGCTCTGCCCGTTCTGGCCGCCATCGCAGTGGTAGCGGTCCCTGTATTCTTTATCGTAAGGCGCGTCATACGCAGAAAAAAGTCCAAGAAAACAAATGAAGCCGAAAGCAATCTAAAAGAATAGCACAATAAAAAAGACCGTTTAAAAACGGTCTTTTTTATATCACTTATGTTTGGAAGCTGTCAAAATTGTCAGCTTCTGAGCAGTTCTTCCGCAAGCCGGCGGTTAAGCCTCTCATCGGCAATGAGTCTCTCAACAATTTGTATGCGTCGATCGTCCTCATAGTTCAATGCGGCCTTTTCTATCATGCTCTCCAGCTCTTGGGCACAAAGCCCCTCATAGGGCAGGCACAGTTTTTCACCCACGCTGTCCAGAAAAGCATCGACCTTCGGGTCATATGAAATACCCACTAGCTGTACACCCTGCGATGCTGCAAAAACCAAGCCGTGCAGACGCATTGAGACCATCACGCGCATTCGGCTCAGAACTCCGATAGTCAGATCAGTCTCCATCGGCTCGTCGATGATTCTTGCGGTGTTGTTCATAAGCCCGCATACAAGACCGGTTGCCGCTGAATCTTCCTTGCGGTTAATAAGTATGAAAACCGGCTCCAGTCCCAGCGCATCGCAGGCATAGTCTGCCGCCGTGGCAATTATAGGCGCTTTTAGCTCAAAATCCTTCCATCTGCGGACGGAGAAGCAGATATACTTTCCGTCAGGACTTATGCCGTATTTGCCGAGCTGTGTGTCCACCCTGTCGTCGGAAGCGGGGCTCAGCGTAAGCGCCGGGTCGGAGCTAACGAGTATACGCGGCCTTGTCACGCCAAAGAAGGAGAGCTCGGTTAAGCTGAACTGCTCCCGCAGTGTAATGACGTCTACGCAGTTGTTGAGCACATTGCGTACCTTGCGGATATCGCTCGCGCCGTTTACCGGGCCTATGCCGCAGCCGTACATCATAACGTGGTTTCCGAGCTTTTTCGCGGATTTTATTGTATAGAGATAGTACCACAGGCTCCGGCGGCTTGTGACGTTCTGCAGTAGACTTCCGCCTCCGCTTAAATAGAGCTTTGTTTGCTTCATTACACGGCGAAATCCGAAGAAATTAAAGGTATGCACGCAGTCTATCCCGAAACGCGTTCTTGTTTCAGCGGGGTTGCGGGAAAGAGCCGTTATAGGCAGAAAAGGGTCAATGGAGCGCATCTCGCCCACGATGGCCGCAAGAATAGCATCATCGCCGGCATTGCCCATACCATAGGCTCCGCACACTATCACGCCGTCACGTCCGCCTTTTCTTTTTATCTGATCGCGGCGAAGAACCTCACCATAGATATCCAGCTGTCTTCTCGTTGTGGCCTCCACGGAAAAGTCGCGCAGCGCCTTTTCGTATATGGCGTCGCCCAGTTTCCTGCGAAGTCCCGCATCTCCGGCCAAAAGCGAGAGCTTTGTGCCGAGCTGCTCGTAGTCGCCGGAGTCGAATAGAAAACCCGTCTCTCCGTCTATTATCAGCATAGGAACGCCGCCCACACGTGACGAGACCGTTGCTAGACGGGCCCGCGCCCCCTCGGTGACGGCATAGGGGAAGGTCTCCGATATCGACGTCAGTGCATTGATGTCCAGAGCGGCGTAAAAGCTGTTCACATCGGAGATCCAGCCCGTAAAGCAGACCTTGTCCCCAAGTCCCAGATCTGCCGCCAGCTTTTTGAGCGTTTCCGCCTCCTGACCGTCGCCCGCGATCGCAAGACGCAGATCAGGGCAGCTTTTTTGCGCCTCCGCAAAGCCGCGGATGAGCGTCGCCACATCCTTCACGGGGTCAAGGCGGGCAGCTATGCCGACTACTACGCTTCTTTCGTCGACATCAAGTCCGTAACCCCGGAAATATGCGAGCCTGTCTTCATTTTTTGGTTCTATGGAAAAGTCCACGCCGTTGTAGATTGAGAACACCCGGTTGGGCTTGAACTTCCGGCTTATCAGCAGCTCACGCATAGATTCCGAAACCCCGACAAGATAATCGGAACGGCGCATGGCACAGGCGTTGAGGCTGCCGTAGATAAGGTTAGCCAGCGGTCTGCCCAGGTAGTCCAGCTTAGGATCGCTGTGGACAGTTGTAATGACCGGAAGTCCGCAGCTACGGCTGATAAGCGACGCTACAAAATTGCCCTTGGCGCCGTGGGAGTGGATGATGTCGTAGCCGCCGTCTTTTATCATTTTTTTGAGGCATCTCAATGTCTTTAAGATATTCGCGTCATCCAAGATAACGGTCGGAATACCCAGTGCCTGCGCCTCGTCGGAGAATTCCCCCTTCGAGAAGCAGACGAGAGTCGCCTCTATGCTCTTGCAGATGCCGGAAAGCAGGTAGTGTATGTGGGTCTTCGCGCCGCCCGTGTCGCCGCCGCTTATGAAATGGATTACTTTCACTCTGTCCCTCCGCCCCAAGGCAGCGGAAATCCCCCTGCCCATAGAAATGGTGAATATGTTCTTGCTAAAATGGCATTTTTATAATAAGATAAATAAATATTATTATATATCATCCGCGGCAAGCGGTCAATATTCGGAGGAAAACATGACGAAAATCTATCTCATCCGCCACGCGGAGGCGGAGGGCAACTTTTATAGACGTATACACGGCCAGTACGACAGCAGATTGACCCAGCGCGGCTACAAACAGATAGACTCTCTCGCGGAGCGCTTCCGCGACGAACACATAGATGCACTGTACTCCAGCGACCTTTTCCGCACTATGGAGACGGCAAAAGCAATTATAAAATACCACCCGGAGCTGACCATAATTCCGGAGCCACGTCTGCGCGAGGTCGGCATGGGCGAATGGGAGGATCTGCCCTGGGGCAATGTGGCATATGACGAGACGGAGCAGATGCTAATGTTTTCGAGTGACCCCGACAACTGGCACGTAAAGGGGGCTGAGAGCTTCAAGCACCTCAAAGAGCGAATAACGTCCATAGTCAGCGAGCTGGCCGCCAAGCACGATGGGCAGACAATAGCCGTAGTCAGCCACGGCATGGCCATCAGAACTCTTATAAGCTCTATCAAAAACATTCCGTCCGAGCGAATACACGAAATATATCACGGCGACAATACCTGTGTGGCCCTTATTTTATCGGAAGACGGGGCTATGTCAGTCTCCTACTACAACGATAACAGCCATCTGTCCGAGGGCCTCAGCACCTTTGCCAACCAGACATGGTGGAAAGAAAAAAATAAAGTGGATTTCTCAAATCTGCGGATAGTCCCGATGGACTTGGAAAAAGACTCCGGTTTATACAGCGAATGCTACGCCGACGCATGGCGTAATGCCCACGGCTCTCTCGTCGGCTTTGCAGCAAAACCCTATCTTGAAACAGCCAGACGCCTATCGAAGCAGAACCCTGAATACGTATCAAAGGCCTATTTTGGTGACGACTTTGCGGGTATTGTGGAGCTCGACCCCGAGCTAATGAAATACCTGGGTGCAGGCTGGATCAGCTTCTGTTACCTTTTACCGGAATACCGTGGCAAAGGATACGGCGTCCAGCTGGTGGGCCATGCAGTCTCCGTATTCCGCCGTCAGCAGCGCAAATCCCTGCGCCTGCACGTGGCGCAGACGAATAAGTCCGCCGTCAGTTTTTACGAAAAGCTCGGTTTTAACCATATTTCCACAGACAGCGGAGCCATATGCCCGCTGCTGCTAATGGAGAAACCGCTCTGAGAAAGGCAATTTATGGAGCTCGCCGACTTTTTACCCGTATCAAAAGAAGATATGATCTCCCACGGCTGGTACAGCTATGACTTCCTCGTTGTCACCGGCGACGCCTATGTCGATCACCCCAGCTTCGGCCCCACGGTCATCGCCCGTGTTTTGGAGGATATGGGCTTTCGTGTCGCGATTCTGGCACAGCCGGGCTGGCGCGACGCGTCTGATTTTGAAGCGATCGGAAGGCCCCGCTACGGTGTCTTCATAGGCGCCGGCAATCTTGACAGCATGGTCGCACACTACACCGCCGCCAAAAAACCCAGAAGCGAGGATTTTTACTCTCCCGGCAAGCTCACGGGGCTTCGTCCCGACAGGGCGACCATCGTCTACGCCAACCGTGCCCGCGAGGCCTTCGGCTCTGATACGCCCATTATTATCGGCGGGCTGGAGGCGTCGCTGCGACGCTTCTCCCACTATGACTACTGGGACGACAAGGTCCGCCGCCCGATACTATTCGACAGCGGTGCGGATCTGCTGGTTTACGGCATGGGCGAATATGCCACCCGTGAGATAGCGAAGCGCCTCAAACGCAAGATTAAGCCCTCGGAGATCACAGATTTGCGCGGTACTGCCTTCATCTCCGAAAGCGAGGAAGCCTGCGTCTATCCAAAGCTGACGCTGCCCTCCTTCGAGGAGACGGCGGGAGATAAGCGCGCCTACGCAGAGGCCACCGCAATAGAATACCGGGAACACGACCCCATTCGCGGCAGAGCACTGTGCCAGCCCTGTGCAGGCCGTGTTCTTATAGTCAACCCGCCCGCTCTTCCCCTGACCACCGATGAACTGGACCACGTGGCCGAACTGCCCTATACCCGTGAGGTACACCCTATGTACGACGATATGGGCGGCGTCCCCGCCATAGACGAGGTGCGCTTTTCGGTCATACACAACCGCGGCTGCTTCGGCGGATGCAATTTCTGTGCGCTGGCCTTCCATCAGGGCCGTATGGTCACAAGCCGCAGCCACAAAAGCGTCATCCGCGAGGTGGAGGCCATGACCCGCCACCCGCTCTGGAAGGGCTATGTATCCGATGTGGGCGGTCCCACGGCGAACTTTCGCCACCCCTCCTGCAAGAAGCAGACAGAGCATGGAATGTGCCCCGACAAACGCTGTCTGGCGCCCGTGCCCTGCCGAAACCTCGATGCGGACGAGTCGGACTATCTGGCGCTTCTGCGCAAGCTGCGTGAAATCCCCGGTGTTAAAAAGGTTTTCGTCCGCAGCGGCATACGCTTTGACTATATGCTGGAGGACAAAAACAGCGAATTCTTTTCGGAGCTCGTGCGCCACCACATCTCCGGGCAGCTCAAGGTCGCACCGGAGCACTGCATAGACAGCGTTCTGGACTTTATGGGCAAGCCACACATTGAGACCTACGAGCGTTTTATGGAAAAATACAGCCGCCTCAACCAACGCTATGGCAAGGAACAGTACGTCGTTCCATATCTCATGTCCTCACATCCGGGCAGCACCCTATCCGATGCGGTGGCGCTGGCCGAGTATCTGCAGGAGCGCGGCCGTCAGCCGGAGCAGGTTCAGGATTTCTATCCCACCCCCGGCACCATCTCCACCTGTATGTACTATACGGAGACAGACCCCATGACCGGCAAGGCCGTCTATGTCGCCAAAACTCCACACGAAAAGGCTCTCCAACGGGCGCTGCTGCAGTGGAGAAGGCCGGATAAGCAAAAACTTGTCATCGAAGCCCTGAGGCTGGCGGGGCGTGAAGACCTCATAGGCTACGGGAGGGAATGTCTCGTCCGCCCCGACAGACCCCAGGGCGGGAAATCCGAAAGCAAAGCGAAGGCTCCCCCTAACGCCCCCCGCCCGACGGGCCGGGCAAAGGGAATGGCCGGAGCGGCGGGTAAACCGAAAGGCGAATACGGCGGCAGCAAAAAGAAAGCCGCTGTTAGACAGAGTGCGGGCGGCAGGAAGGGCAAAAGATAATGGACTTTTTTAAATTCCTCTGGGGGCGGCCGGTATATATACTGGATATTTATCTGGCGATCATCACACTGGCAACCTTTATAGTATTCGGGATAGACAAGCTCAAAGCCAGGCGCGGCAGGAGACGAATCTCCGAGGCGGCGCTTATGACCCTCTGCGCATTTGGAGGCAGTCTCGGGGGGCTTGCGGGAATGTATGTTTTCCGCCACAAAACTCTGCACAGGAAATTTACGGCCGGCGTGCCCCTGATACTGCTTTTTCAGGTTGTCCTCGCTGTACTGATCGCCGTATTGGCGGGCAGGTAACTACATATAGGCCGTCCATTGACCTTTGATTTTTCTAATACTCAGCCCTAAAAAAGTGGCGGGCACCGAAGTGTCCGCCGAATAACAGGGTTGTGGGATAAAGATATGAGCCCGGCGCACTGTAAGTGCGTCATTGGATAAGCTGTAATGAGAGGATATAACAAATCCGCTCAATTGTAAAGAGCAATAAAACACTACTTTTGTCGAATAGAAATTATTTTGAAAAGGATTTTCCTATGAGAGAACTCGATTGCAAAATCATAACGGAGGCGGTGGCGAAGCTGTGTATAGAGGCGAACACAGTTCTACCCTCCGAGACTGCAGAGCTCATATGTAGGGCGGAGAAAACGGAGGCCTCTCCCTTGGGAAGAGCCGTGCTCTCCGATCTGCGTGAAAATTTTGAGCTCGCCGCACGCGAGGGTCTTCCCATATGCCAGGATACCGGCATGGCTGTAATTTTTGCGGACATAGGACAGGATCTGCACATTAAAGGCGGCGACTTTGACTCCGCCGTAAACGAAGGAGTAAGACAGGGCTATGAAAAAGGGCTTCTTCGCAAGTCAATCGTGTCCGATCCTCTGCGACGAATCAACACCGGGGACAACACGCCCGCTGTCATACATCCGCGCATAGTTCCGGGAGACGCGCTGCGTCTCTGTCTGGCGCCCAAAGGCTTCGGCAGCGAGAATATGAGCGCAATGAGGATGTTTTTGCCCTCCTGTACGGCGGACGACATCCTCGACTTCATCGCGGAGACAGTCGGAACGGCCGGCTCGAATCCCTGTCCTCCGGTCATACTCGGAGTGGGTCTCGGCGGCACTGTGGAGATGGCGGCGCTTATAGCAAAGCGCGCATTGGCGCGTCCGGCCAACACCCGCAATACAGATCCATTTTATGCGGAGTTGGAGGAGAGGGCGCTTAAGCGTGTAAACGCGATTGGTCTTGGTCCGCAGGGCTTCGGCGGCACAACAACGGCGCTGGCGGTCAATATAGAGACCTATCCCACCCACATTGCCGGTCTGCCCTGCGTTGTGAATGTCGGCTGCCACGTGACACGGCACGCGGAAATCATATTATGAATAAACTGTGTGCTCTGCGGTTATGCTATCGGTGAAACCAGTAAAAGGAGCGCATTTAGCATGATGGTAATCGACAGGATCGCCCTCGTTCTTACTATAATCGGAGGAATAAACTGGGGTCTTGTGGGCATCTTCAGTTTTGACCTTGTCGCATGGCTTTTTGGCGGACAGAATACGACCTTGAGCCGTGTGATATATGTTTTGATCTGTATCTCCGCACTGTGGTGTATCTCACTGCTGTTCCGCCACAGGGATTACGAGAGCGAGGCATAACTCAGGTAATGACACTTTTGAATCCGGACCCCTCAAGCAAACCGCACCGCAATGGTGCGGTTTTTGTTTTTCAAACGACTTCCGCCATATTTTGCACAGATTCCGAGTTAGTATGGGTAAGGCAAAGGAGTGGACGCGGAAGAGCTTTTTCCGGCAATTTCCGCGTAATATGACCAAATCTGCGGTAAAGGAGAGATCAGATGCCGGCTATCAAAAAAAGTCCGCGAATTTTTCGAAGCGGTATAGTATATCTACCCGTCGATGCAATATATCCCAGTCCCGTACAGCCCAGAAAGCGGTTTCCACAGGAATCACTGGCGGAGCTTGCCTACAGCATCTCACAGTACGGCGTGCTCAACCCGCTGACCGTGCGCAAGCGCGGCGACAAATACGAGCTGGTCGCCGGGGAACGTCGGCTTCGGGCGTCAAAGCTGGCCGGGCTGTCCGAGGTCCCATGTATCGTTATCGACGTGAACATGGAGGAGTCGAGTCTGCTGGCGCTAGTAGAAAACATACAGCGCCGTGATCTTGACTTTGTGGAAGAGGCCGAGGGCATATCACAGCTCATACGGCTCTTTGGCATGAGCCAGGAAGAGGCGGCGCGGCGGCTTGGGAAATCCCAGCCCGCGATAGCCAACAAGCTCCGCATTCTGAGGCTTCCGGCGGATGTACTCGACCGTCTCAGGGACGAGGATATGACCGAACGCCATGCCCGGACTCTGCTCCGGCTGAAAACGCCCGAAGAGCAGAGGCGCGCGCTTGACGTAATGATACGTGAGCACATGAACGTATCAGCCGCGGAGGAGTACATAGACGCGCTTTTGGCGCTGTCCTCCGAGCCGGAGCAAAAGCCCGGCAGGCGGACACTTTTCGTACTTAAGGACGTACGCGTATTTCTCAACACGCTTACCCACGGTCTGGACATCATGAAGCAGGGCGGTATCGACGCCGAGATGCAAAAGCACGAAACCGAGTCCGAGCTTGTCCTCACTATAAGTATCCCCAAACAAAAGTAATTCTTTCACCCTCCGCCCATCTGTTTGGGCGGGGGGATCTCTTTGTAGTTTTTATGGACTTTTGACGAAAATGTGAACATTCGGCGTTATTTTCGATTATATTTATAAAAAAATTCAATTGTTAATTTAATATTTATAATATAAACTATGTCTGTAAGCGGGCATGCCTCTCGGGTCATTTTCCGCCTTTACTATTTTTACCGGGGAGTGAGAGATTTGCAGCTGCTGGAAGAACGGATTCTCCGCGACGGAAAGGTCAGAGACGGCGGGGTTCTCAAAGTAGACAGCTTTCTCAACCACCAGATGGACGTCCGTCTTTTCGCTGAAATGGCAAAAGAATTCCATCGTCTTTTCGGCAGCGAAAATGTCAGCAAGATACTGACCATCGAGGCCTCCGGGATAGGTATAGCCTGCATTTGCGCGCAGGTTTTCGAATGTCCCGTTATTTTCGCGAAAAAAACCAAGACCAAAAACATAGCCGGCGACGTCTACACCTCCAAGGTCGAGAGCTTTACACACGGGGTCACCTACGACATCATTGTCTCAAAGGAGTTTATCGGCCCCGGCGACCGCGTCCTTATCATAGACGATTTTCTTGCCAACGGGGCTGCGCTCACAGGTCTATCCCAGATCGTCAAGGACTCGGGAGCAACTCTTGTCGGCGCCGGCGTGGCCATTGAAAAGGCTTTCCAGCCCGGCGGCAAGCTGCTCCGCAGCAGCGGTATCCGGGTGGAGTCCCTCGCCAAAATCAAGTCCATGGAGGGCGGCAGCGTCGTTTTCTGCCAATAGATTACAGAAACAAAAATAAATACAATCGGTATATATCAAATAATAAGGTTTTGAAGTCTCTACCCGGTCACCGTAAAGGACCGGACTACCGATGCGGTACGGCGGCCTTTGCCGTCTGTGCCTCTTTATGCGGAGACTTCACCTAAGTCTCTGTTTTTTTGTTCTTAAATTGCAACAGCAATTTCGGATAAGCACAGCAAAAAATGAGAATTTGGAGGAACAAAAATGAAAAAAATCATTGCACTGATGATGGCTCTCGTAATGGTATTCGCACTTGCAGCCTGCGGAGCTCCCGCAGCCGACGAGGGCGGCAAGACAGACGAGGGCACAGCGCCTGCCGCTGTCTCCGCCGAGAATATCAAGATCGGCGTCATCCTCATCGGCGACGAGAACGAGGGCTACTCTTACGCCCACATGGAGGGCATCGAGGCGGCCTGCAAAGCTCTCGGCATCGACAAGGAAAGCCAGCTCATCTACAAGTTCAGCGTCCTTGAGGACGAATCCTGCTATGACGCAGCCGTCGACCTCGCCGAGAACGGCTGCAACATCATCTTCGCAAACAGCTTCGGACACGAGCCCCATCTGATGCAGGCTGCCGAAGAGTACCCCGATATCTACTTCTGCCACGCAACCGGCTATCAGGCAGCTACTTCCGAACTTACCAACTTCTGCAACTACTTCACCGACATCTACGAGTCCCGCTATGTCTCCGGCGTTGTCGCAGGTCTCAAGCTCAAGGAGCTCATGGACAAGGGTACGGTCACCGATCCTTATATCGGCTACGTCGGCGCATATCCCTATGCCGAGGTCGTCTCCGGCTACACCGCATTCTTCCTCGGGATCCGCAGCATAGTCCCCGAAGCCCACATGGATGTCACCTACACCAACGAATGGTTTAACATCGCCGCCGAAGGCGAAGCAGCCAACATGCTCATGTCCCGTGGCTGCGTCATTATAGGCCAGCACGCAGACTCCACCGGCGCTCCCGCTGCTGTTCAGGCGGCTCTCGACGGCGGCAAAGTTGCCTACTCCGTCGGCTACAATGTTGATATGCTGTCCGTAGCTCCCGACGCTGCTCTGACCTCCGCTCAGAACAACTGGGTCGTCACCTACGAAGCTCTCATCAAGGTAGCTCTCGAAGGCGGCAAGCTTGATACCGACTACAGCTTTGGCTATGCCGACGACGCTGTTCAGATCTCAGCTCTCGGGGCATCCTGCGCAGAAGGCACCCAGAAAGCAGTCGACGACGCTATCGCAGCAATAAAGGACGGCAGCCTCCATGTCTTCGACACCTCAAAGTGGACTGTAAACGGGGAGACCGTTACCACCACCGTTTCCGACGATCTCGCTGAAACCTACCACGGTGTCGAGTATATCACCGACGGCTACTTCCACGAGTCCGAATCCGCTTCCGCTCCGGCCTTTGCATTCCGTATTGACGGTATCACAGAGCTTAAAAAATCCTAATAGCACACTACACATGCAGGGGGGCTGCCCTAAGGCGGCCCCCCTTTGATTGTTTTTTCATTATGTCTAAAAATGTTTTCAAATGACAAATAATATGGTAAAATAGTATTATTGGGTCATTTTTTGAGAGGTGAGGCAATTGAACACGAATTGCGCCGTCAGGATGGAGAACATCAACAAAACTTTCGGCGAAGTCCGCGCAAACGACGGCGTCAATATGGAAATACGCCACGGGGAGATTCTCTCTCTGCTTGGCGAAAACGGCAGCGGCAAAACCACTCTAATGAATATGCTCGCCGGTATCTATTTCCCGGACGACGGTCAGATTTTTGTGGAGGGAAGAGAGGTCTTCATCCGCAGTCCCAAGGATGCCATCGATCTGGGTATCGGCATGGTGCACCAGCATTTCAAGCTTGTCGATGTTTTTACAGCGGCGGAAAACATCGTGCTGGGCATGCCCGGCAAGGTACAGCTGGACCGAAAACAGTTATCTGCGGAGATACTTGAGATCTCCGAAAAATACGGCTTTGACATTGATCCCGATAAAAAGATATATGACATGTCCGTCTCGGAAAAACAGACAGTAGAAATCATAAAAGTTCTGTACCGCGGGGCAAGGATCCTGATTTTGGACGAGCCCACAGCGGTGCTCACCCCGCAGGAGACCGAAAAGCTTTTCAGTGTCATGCGCAGTATGAAGGAGGACGGCAAGTCTGTCGTTATAATCACCCACAAGCTCCACGAGGTCATGGCCGTATCCGACCGCGTGGCTGTGCTCCGCAAGGGTGAATATATCGGCGATGTCGCAACAAGCGGCACCAGCCCCCTGCAGCTGACAGAGATGATGGTCGGCAAGGCGGTCTCCCTGAATATAGACCGGCCCGAACCTAAGGATCGGGTCGAGCGCATCTCGGTTCAAAATCTGAGCGTCCGCGACGTGGAGGGCATAAGGAAGCTGCAGGACGTCTCCTTCACAGCCTACGGGGGCGAGATCCTCGGCATCGCGGGAATCTCCGGCTGCGGACAGAAGGAGCTTCTGGAGGCCATTGCGGGACTTCAGCGCGCCGAACACGGCAGCCACATCGCCTACACCGATAAAAACGGCGAGGTGCACGAGCTAATCGGCAAGACCCCGCTTGAAATCGAAAAGCTCGGAGTAGCGCTGTCCTTTGTCCCGGAGGACCGTCTTGGTATGGGGCTTGTCAGCGATATGGACATCACAGATAATATGCTTCTCCGCAGCTATCAGCGGGGAAGAGGCTTTTTTGCAAACCGCAGATACCCGCGCAGCGTGGCCTCCGAGGTGGTCAGCGAGCTGGATGTCGCCACCCCCGGCCTTAACACCCCGGTACGCGAGCTCTCGGGCGGCAATGTCCAGAAGGTCCTGGTCGGACGTGAGATTGCCCTGCACCCGACAGTCCTTATGACGGCTTACGCGGTGCGCGGTCTGGATATAAACACCTCTTACACCATATACAACTTGCTCACCGAGCAGAAAATGAAGGGCGTTGCAGTCATATATGTCGGTGAGGATCTGGACGTTTTGCTGGAGCTGTGCGACCGCATACTAGTGCTCTGCGGCGGCCAGGTTTCCGGTATACTGGACGGCAGGTCCGCCACAAAAGAGGGTGTCGGTCTTATGATGACTCAGCTGGGAGGTGATATCCATGAGTGATGCTCCAATGGGAACAAAAGAACCGTTTATCCGTATCTCAAAGCGCACATCCATTGGTAAATGCAGGGCATGGAGTATTCGCATTATTGCTCTTTTGCTTTCGCTCATCGTTTCGGGTCTTATCATCTATGCTATAGTCCGCATGAGTCCTGTCAAGGTCTATGTGTCAATGTTTGAGGGTGCTTTCGGCACGACAAGGCGTGCGTGGATAACGGTCCGTGATACCATGATGCTTCTATGTATCGGCGTCGGCCTTGCGCCCGCCTTCAGGATGCGGTTTTGGAACATCGGCGCCGAAGGTCAGATCTTGGCGGGCGGAATTGCGGCCGCGGCCTGCATGATATATTTCGGTGCTGTGCTCTCTGGCCCGGCTTTAATCCTCGTCATGGTTATTACAAGCATAGCAGCGGGTGCCGTTTGGGGTCTCATACCCGCCGTCTTCAAGGCGCGCTGGGGTACAAACGAAACACTTTTTACACTGATGATGAACTACGTTGCAATACAGCTGACCGGCTACTGTGTCTCTCTGTGGGAAAACCCCTTCGGCTCCAACTCCGTCGGTATCATAAACCAGCAGACAAAGGCCGGCTGGCTGCCGAGTATGTTCGGTCAGAGCTATGGTCTAAACGTCGTGATCGTTCTTGCTCTTGCGATCGGAATGTATATCTATATGAAATACAGCAAGCACGGCTATGAAATCGCCGTTGTTGGCAGCTCGGAAAACACCGCGCGCTACGCTGGCATAAACGTCCGAAGGGTCTATCTCCGCACAATGGCCATATCAGGCGCTGTCTGCGGTATCGCGGGCTTTCTCGCGGTATCCGGCGCCTCCCACACAATATCCACCTCTACCGCGGGCGGAAGAGGCTTTACAGCCATTATCGTAGCGTGGCTGGCAAAATTCAACACCATCGTTATGATAATGATATCGCTTCTTCTGGTGTTTCTTGAAAAGGGCGCGGTGGAGATCGCGTCGCGCTACAACCTCAATGCCTATGCCTCCAGTATCATAACCGGCATCATATTGTTTTTCATCCTGGGCAGCGAGTTTTTCATCAACTACCGGATCAGGTTTCGTTCCGGAAAGAAAGAGAAGGAGGTGGCGGCAGAATGACTCAGATCATCGCACTTTTCTCAGCTGCAATCGTTTTCGGTACCGTAATCCTGTTCGGCGCCACCGGAGAGATACTGACTGAAAAATCCGGCAACCTCAATCTCGGTGTGCCTGGCATAATGTATCTGGGCGGCATAGCGGGACTTGTCGGTGCCTTCTTCTATGAGTCCTCCGCGGCAGATCCGCTGCCGTGGGTCGGTGTTGCGGTCTCGCTCATCTGCTCACTTGCCGCCGCGATGCTGGGCGGGCTTATCTACAGCTTCCTTACCATCACCCTCCGCGCTAACCAGAACGTCACCGGACTTACGCTGACTATTTTCGGCTCCGGCGTTGCCAACTTCTTCGGCGGCTCCCTGCAAAAGCTCGCCGGCGGCGTCGGCCAGATCTCCGTTGCCACCACCAGCTCCGGCTACCGCGAGGTCACCGGCCTTGCCGATCTGGGTACTGTTGGCAATTTGCTTTTTTCCTATGGTTTCCTCACCTATGCCGCCATAGTCATAGCGATAGCCGTCAGCTATTTTCTCAAGCACACCCGCTCAGGTCTAAACCTGCGCGCTGTGGGTGAAAACCCGGCAACAGCGGACGCCGCGGGAATAAACGTCACCAAGAACAAGTATCTTGCGACCTGCATAGGCGCAGGCATCTCAGGTTTGGGCGGTCTGTATTTTGTTATGGACTATACCGAGGGCACCTGGTCCAACGACGGCAGTATAGAACGCCTCGGCTGGCTTGCAGTTGCACTGGTCATCTTCGCCATGTGGAAATCCGACAAAGCGATCTGGGGCTCCTACCTCTTCGGCGTGCTATTCTGGATGTTCCTCTACCTGCCGGGACTCACCCGCGCATCGCTGGAGCTCTGCAAAATGCTCCCCTATGTCGTAACTATCATCGTCCTCATAGTTGTTTCAATGAGGAAAAAACGAGAGAACCAACCACCCGCGAGTCTGGGTCTTGCATATTTCCGGGAAGAACGATAGTAAAGTATTATTAAGGGAGGAAAATTTATGCCAAGCAGTTATTACTATGAGACCACGATTCCTATATTCGGCTTCTTAAGAGCATTCTATGGCTATGGCCTTGTCCTCAGCATCATCACTGTCGCCGCTCTCTGGATCCTGTTTCAGAAGGCGGGAGAGGAGGGCTGGGCAGCTGTCATTCCCTTCTACAACCTTTACATCCTCTATAAAATCACCTGGGGAAACGGCTGGAACTTTCTGCTCCTACTCATTCCGATCGCCAATATCGTCATTCAGATCATCACGATGGTAAAGCTTGCAAGGGTGTTTGGCAAAGGCGGCGGTTGGGCCTGCGGACTCATATTCCTCTACCCCATCTTCCTGTGTATCATGGCCTTTGACAAGAGCATCGTCTATGTAGGCGATTACCCCGGCGAAGGCTTTTACGCCAGAGCTGAACAGCAGGGTTATGCAAACAGCACCTGGCAGCAGACCGCTCAAGACGCGCCGAAATTCTGCTCAAAATGCGGAAATCCCGTCAATAAAGGCGACAAATTCTGCCTTAACTGCGGACATCCGCTGTAATCGGAACAGAAAAATCCCCGAGCTCTCGCTCGGGGATTTTTCTGTTTATTCCTGATTTTCTACTGCTTCGGCGTGCCGTCCGCGTTGAAAAGAGGCAGCGGCGCAAGATATATGACGTCGTCCCGTCTCTGGGATTCACCCTCGGCAAGCACGAACATCTTGCCGGCGATTATGCCGCCGGCCTTTTCCACCAACGCCTCCATAGCCTTGATGGACTCGCCAGTAGAGATGACATCGTCGATTATGAGGATACGCTTCCCGCGCATTTGCTCTGCATCCGCAACATCCAGAACGAGCTTCTGAGTGCCCTCAGTGGTGATTGACTTTACCTCGACCTCAAAGACACCGGTCATGTAGAGCTTAGGGGCCTTACGGGCGAGAAAATACTTGTTCTCTCCGCTCTGGCGGGCCATCTCGTAGAGCAGCGGTATGCTCTTGGCCTCGGGTGCGATTATGTAGTCATAGTCAGGTGCTCTCTTGAGAAGTTCCTCGGCACAGTGGACGGTCAGCTCCACGTCGCCAAACATTACGAATGCGCCGATGTATACATCGTCGGAAACACGGCATAGAGGAAGCTCGCGTTTTAGGCCGGCAATGTCCATCTCGTAGGTAAGCATTTATTATATCCTCCTAGTATAAACAGATGATTTTAATACAGTGTCAGATTTGCCGATAATATTATACAATACTTTTAGTAAATTGCAATAGAATACGCGACCTTCTCAGTTTATCTGCCAAAATAATCAACAACAACGGGCAGCCCAGTCAGATAACGGCGCACCATATCCAGCGCAAGATTTGTGGCCATGGTACGGGAGCGAGCCCTGCCAAAACCGGAATTCTCCATTTGTACAAAGACCTTGTCAGGTGTGGCAAGAGCAATATACACGGTGCCCACACGGTTTATGCCGTCCCCGTCGGGACCGGAGAGGCCCGTAGTGGACACGGCGATATCCGTACCAAAAACACGCCGTGCGTTTTCAGCCATCTCCTTGGCAACCTCGCCGCTGATAACGCCGTATCTCTCTATTGTCTCGCGTTTTACGCCCAGCACGGCTGTTTTGCTCTCAGACGAGTAGGTCACAGCGCCGCCCATGAACACCTCCGAGGCCCCCCTCAGGTCGGTTATGCGCTTTGCTATAAACCCGCCGGTACAGCTCTCCGCAGTGCTTATGGTCATGTGTTTTTCCTTGAGAAGCTCCAGCACGACTCCCTCAAGGCTTTTTACATCCATACCATAGATGATATCGCCGAGGACTGCGCGCAATCTCTCAACAACAGGCAGAGTCAGCTTTTCTGCCTCCTCCTCTGTCGCAGCCTTGGCGGTTACACGCAGCATGACCTCTCCCTCCTTGGCGTAGGGCGCGAGAGTCGGGTTTTTAAGCTCGTTCATCATATCCCGCAGCATAGCCTCAACATCACTCTCACCCCTGCCGAAAATATGCAGGCTGTGAGAGAAGATAACCTCGTCGGACAGGGCGCTAAGATAGGGCATGGCACAGTTTTTGAACATTGCGTTGCACTCTCTGGGAGGGCCGGGCAGCATGATCACACGCACGCCCTCTGCCTCAAATGCGCAGCCGGGGGCGGTGCCCCACTCATTGTGGAAAACAGTGCAGCCCGCAGGTAAATATGCCTGCTGAAGATTGTTCTCAGTCATGTGCTCCACGCCTATGATCTCCTTGAAATATCGGCGCATCTCCTCGGCCAGCTCCTCGTGATAGCACATCTCGAGGTCGAAGGCCTTTGCCAGCACCTGTTTTGTAAGGTCGTCACAGGTCGGACCCAGCCCCCCGGTGGTTATGATGATGTCCGCACGGCTGCGCGCAATCTCCACGGCCTTGGTGAGCCTCTCGGGGTTGTCCCCCACCACAGTATGGTAGTATACATTTATCCCCAGCTCAGAGAGATAAACGGATATGTCCCTCGCGTCGGTGTTGGTCGTGTTGCCAAGTAGCAGCTCTGTTCCAACAGATATTATTTCGGCTGTCAGCGATTTGCTCATTGCGACCTGTCCTTTCGTTGCTAAATGTTGAATCTGACCTGCTCCCTGCTGCTTAGAGCCTCCTGCACCAGCGTCTCCACATCCAGAGCGCTCTCCACCTCCAAAACATCCTCTATGCGCGGCTTCGTACGCGGATGCCGGGGCGTAAACACCGTACAGCAGTCCTCGTAGGGCAGAATGGAGGTTTCAAAGGTCCCGATCTTCCTTGCTATCTCAATTATGTCCCTCTTGTCCATGCCGATGAGCGGGCGGAGGATCGGAAGCGACACACACTCCTCGGTCACGCGGAGCGCCTCCATTGTCTGGCTTGCCACCTGTCCGAGATTTTCACCCGTCACAAGGGCTCTGCAGCCGTTCATCTCGGCAATCCGCTCAGAAATACGCATCATAAATCTGCGCATTATCAGAGTAAAATATTCCTCGGGGCACTTGTCGCGTATCTCCTCCTGAATATGTGTAAAAGGTACGATCTCGATCGTGAGCCTTCCGCAGTATTCGGTGAGCTTCTCCGTCAGCTCCAGCACCTTCTGCTTTGCCTGCTCAGAGGTGTATGGGAAGGAGAAAAAATGCACGGGTACAAGATGTATGCCCCTGCGGGCTATCATATAGCTTGAAACCGGGCTGTCTATGCCTCCGGAGAGCAGCGTCACGGCGCTGCCGTTGCTGCCGACGGGCATTCCCCCCGCTCCCGGCAGAGGGTTCGCGTGCACATAGGCCGCTTTTTCGCGCACCTCGACGTGCACTGTCAGCTCGGGGTCGTGGACGTCCACCTCGATATCCGCAAACTCGTCGCTCAAAAGGCCGCCTATATATTTTGAAATCTCTATACTGGACATGGGGAAGGTCTTGTCGGCGCGCTTTGTCTCCACCTTGAAGCTTTTTGCCGAGAGCAGCTCATCGCGCAGATAGTTTCTAGCCGCCTCAAAAATTGCGTCCCTGTCCTTCTCGCAGGCAAGGGCGCGGGTCACGCCCACTACGCCGAAAACATGCTGCATTGCGTCCAGCGCGCCGTCCATATCACAGTTTTCAGTCTTAGGTTCAATATATACCGTGGACTGTGTGGAATATACGTCAAATTCCCCGAAATCTTTCAGTCTGCGCCTCACGTTTGAGATGAGCTTATTTTCAAAAGAGCGTCTGTTCTGTCCTTTCAGGACAATTTCGCCCTGTTTTAGCATTATCATGTCCAGCTTGGAGTAGTCTGCTGCCATGGGATCCTCCCTAAAAATGAAAGATGAGGTATAATAACCGTCTTCCGGATATTATACCTCATCTTTATTAAGTAATCAATCAGAACATTGGAACAACTGCTCCGTTGTACGTATCGTTGATAAAGTCGCGGACCTTGTCGCTCTTGAGCGCCTCAACAAGTGCCAGGATGGCGGGGTCATTTTCATTGCCTTCCTTGACCGCAATTATATTAGAGTAAGTCTGAGCGGCCTCGGAACCCGCCTCGGTAGTATCCTCCAAAATGAGAGCATCATCGCTTGCTGACAAATCGCCCTGTAAAGCGTAGTTACCATTGATAACGGCCATATCGACATCGGTAAGTGTACCGGTCAGCTGGGCTGCTTCCATTTCTATGATGTCCAGGTTCTTTGGGTTTTCGACGATGTCAAGCTTGGTGGCATTGAGGCCGGCGCCTTCTTTTAGCGTTATAAGACCTGCAGCCTCGAGAAGATGCAGAGCGCGGGCTTCGTTGGAGCCGTCGTTGGGAACGGCTATCTTCGCGCCGTCAGGCAGCTTTTCTATAGTTGCCGTTTTCCCGGGATAAAGGCCGTATGGCTCATAGTGGATAGCTGCCACAGAGACCAGATGTGTGCCGTTTTCATTGTTAAACTTGTCAAGATAGGGCTTATGCTGGAAGTAGTTGGCGATGACATCTCCGGATTCGGTGGCCGTGTTGGGCTGTACATAATCTGAAAACTCAACTATTTCAAGCGTAATGCCCTGCTCGGCAAGAATTTCCTTGGCGACGGCGAGGATCTCGGCGTGGGGAGTTGGTGAGGCGCCTACTTTGATGGTTGTTCCCTCGAGTGTGTCGCCGCTTTCGGGAGTCTTGGTCTCAGAGTCGCCGTTAGTTCCGCAGGCCGCAAGGGCGAAGACCATGACGAGGGCGAGGATAAGTGCTGCAATTTTTTTAAAATTCATCGCGTTTTTCTCCTTTTCGTAATTTGTGTTATTCGTTTATCGCTCTTAACAGCCAGCTTTGTTCCGGCTGACTGGAAGATTTGTACTAAAACTACAAGTAATATCACCGCTGCCCACTTAACTATCCAGATTTTGCGGTAAAGGCCGTAATTAATGGCAAGGAATCCCAGTCCGCGGCCGCCTATGATGCCGGCCATGGCACCGTAGCCCATAATAGTGGCAAAGGCCAGGGCAGCTCCGGAAATCAGCGAGGGCATAGCCTCTGGCAGCATTACCTTCCGTATTATTTGCATTGGCGTTGCTCCCATGGACTGGGCAGCCTCGATAACCCCTCTGTCTGTCTCGCGGAGTGACGACTCCACGAGTCGGGCAATAAAGGGGAAGGCCGCGATTATCAGCGGAGGTATCATAGCCGGAGTACCGATGCCGGAGCCGACAATGAAACGGGACAGCGGCAGGGCAATTATCATAAGTATGAGGAAAGGTACGGAACGCAGAATATTTATTACGACGTTCAGGGCATTCATTAACCAACGTGGAATTGGCATAACGCCGTCTTCCTCACCCGCTACGAGCAAAACACCTAAAGGAAGACCTATAATATAAGCAAAGAGAGTTGACAAAACAGTGGAATAGATAGTCTGCCAGATGTCTGAAATCAGCTCCGCTTCAAATATTTTTACCGCTTCCTGCCACAGCTCGGATTGGAAAAACTCAGTCATGGCTGTATTCCACCTCCTCGCATGTGACGTCCCTCTGCCTGCAAATATAGGCCACTGCCTTTTCCGCTTCATCGGGGTCGTTGGGCAGGCCGATCAGCATTGTGCCAAAGGCCTTGCCGCCCACGTTGCGGGTGTCCGCACCGAGGATATTCACTTTTACGCCGCAGTCAATGGCAAGGGACGCAATAAGCGGTTCATATGAGGAGCCGCCGTTGAACGCGATACGCACAACGCGCTCAGACTTAAGAAAACTCACGGGCATACCGTCGGGATAGACGAGCTTACGTGCGGCTTCGGTCTGGGGGTTGGAGAAAATGTCCTCAACTCTGCCTATCTCAGCCACTCGTCCTCCGTCTAAAATGGCGACGTGGGAGCAAATCTCCTCAATTACCGCCATCTCATGTGTGATTATAATCGCAGTAATACCAAGACGATCGTTTATGTCCTTAATGAGTGCCAGAATCGAGCGTGTTGTCGTTGGGTCAAGGGCGCTGGTCGCCTCGTCGCACATGAGCACCTTAGGGTCGGAGGCCAGTGCGCGGGCTATGGCTATGCGCTGCTTCTGTCCGCCTGAGAGCTGCGCGGGATATGCGTTGGCCTTGTCCTGCAGACCTACTATCTCCAAAAGCTCCATGGCGCGCTTTTTCGCATCCTCGGACTTAACCCCCGCAATCTCCATGGGAAAACAGATATTTTTTAGGCAGGTCCTCTGCATTAGCAGATTGAACTGCTGGAAAATCATACTTATCTCTCTTCGGGATGCGCGAAGCTCCGCCGGCGTCATAGCGGTGAGGTCCTGCCCATCGAAAATCACGCTGCCCGTTGTAGGGCGCTCCAACAGGTTGATACAGCGGACCAGCGTGGACTTGCCGGCGCCGCTCATACCGATGACCCCGAAGATGTCACCCTCGTCGATGCCTATATTGACACCCTCAAGAGCAACCAGTTCTCCGTCGGCAGACTGAAAGGTCTTCCCAACGTCCCTAAGCTCAATTATCGGCTTTTCTGAACTCATTTTTCTCTCCAATACCGCCTTTGCAGCGGGCGGTCGATTATTTGAAAGTATATCACAATATGCTGCGCTGTCAACAATTTAGGGTGCTAAAGTTATCTGTTATCGTCAGTGTTATGGAAGTTATATGTACGGTATTGTATTGCCTCCGCCAGATGATTGGAGGCAATCCTCTCCGCACCGTCAAGATCGGCGATTGTCCTGGCGACGCGCAGTATGCGGTCATAGCTCCGCGCCGTCAGCCCCATGCGATCAAAAGCCATTTTCATAAGCTCGACGCAGTCGTCCGACAGCTCGCAGTCACGGCGGAGCTGCTTCTGCTCCATACGGGCGTTGCAGTCAATACCATCCGACCTCAGGCGTTCGCGCTGAAGCTTCCTTGCGGCGTTTACCCGCGCTCTTATCTCCGAGCTCGGTTCGGCGGGTCTTGTGATGCGAAGCTCCTGAAACTCAAGTGCCGGGACCTCGACAACTATGTCGATGCGGTCAAGCAGCGGACCGGACAGCTTTGCGTGGTATTTGCGGACACTGCTCTCACTGCACCTGCAGCGCTGTGAAGGGTGCCCGTACCATCCGCATTTACAGGGGTTCATGGCGCAGACAAGCATGAAGTCGGCCGGATAGGTAACATTTCCCGAGCTGCGGGAAATGGATACGCAGCTGTCCTCAAGGGGCTGGCGCAGAACCTCCAGCACGTCGCGGTGGTACTCCGGAAGCTCGTCGAGAAACAGAACTCCGTTGTGAGCCAGCGAGATCTCACCCGGCTGGAGCTGGGCACCGCCCGCCATGGCGGATGCGGAGAGCGTGTGGTGAGGGCTGCGGAAGGGTCTTTGCGCTATGAGCGGATTTTCGCGGCTCGTAAGTCCCATGACCGAGTGGATCTCGGTGGTCTCAAGCGCCTCCCCGCGGCTCATGTCCGGCAGAATGGACGGAAGCCTTTTGGCGAGCATGGACTTGCCCGCGCCAGGCGGGCCGACAAGCAGGATGTTATGTCCGCCG
>JAAYCC010000115.1 GCA_012729875.1 Clostridiales bacterium
ACAAGGGGCAGCCTACAGGCTGCCCCTTGTATTTTTTGTGTTAATATTCAAGCTGCGTGACCGCTATGCCCGCTCATGCGACATATTCCGGCAGAACCGGGTCGTTTGAAAAGCCAGGGACTTTTTCACTGTGGAAGCGCCTGACCCCGCTGTGGCGGATTTCCTGCCAGGAGGTAGTGCGCCTGAAGAGGGAGACCGTCTGCAGGGGGATGAATGAAAAGACAAAAACTGGATACATCAGGATCCCGGGAATCATGGCTGCTGTGAGCCGCTTTTGAAGCAGCAGGGCCAGTAATGCGTTGGCGGCGCTGCCTATGTATGCTGTCATGAGCGAAAGGGGAATAGCTAAGGTGAATTCTGCGGGATCAGCTATAAAGACCAATAAAACCATAAATGGGAGAACAGCCTGAATATAGCTGAAGCAAAATTGCATCAGGACATCAAAGGAGTAAATAAAGCTGCGTCTGTGCAGAAGTCCAGAGCAGAGCTCAGCGAATTTCAGGCGGGTCACCTGCATAATACCGCTCATCCACCGACGGCGCTGTATAAGCGAGGTTTTAAATGAGAGCGGCTCTTCATCATAGGTCAGCGCGTCCTCGCAGAAAGCAATTTTTTCACCTCTCGCCGCACAGACAGCAAAAAACTCTGCATCCTCAGTTATGGTCTCGGTATTAAAACCATCAAGCTCCTCAAGAAAATCACGCCTTACGGCAAACCCCGTGCCAATAAGCCTCGCTGACAGCCCGATTACCGACCGCGCCCTGTTCAGGAAAAGATTTGCGGAGCAGAAATATATATCATAGCAGGCGCAGACCCAGGACTGGTCTCTGTTTTTTGAGACAATACGGCTTTTTGCGACCCTCGCACCGGAACATAGGGCTTTGTTCATAGCCGAAAGGAAGTTGGGGTCAGCCTCGTTGTCTGCGTCGAAGACGCAGAAGGCGTCGTAATTCTTGTCGGAAGCAAGCAGCAGTTCACATGCCTCGTGAAGCGCCTCACCCTTACTGTGTACCTCAGGTGAAACGCGGAGAATGTTTGCGCCCGATCTTTTTGCAGCCCCTTCCGTGCCGTCTGTGCAGTTGTTCGGTATAACATATATATCAGCCAGATTTGCAGGATAGTTTTGTGTAAGCAGACTTTCGACAATGGCTGAAATACAGCTCTCCTCGTTTCTGGCGGGTACTAGGACGGCAAATCTAAGCCGTTTTTCCGTTTCGGGTATTGTTTTTGGCCTAAAAAATGCGAATATTGAAATTACTGTGAAATATACAGCGAAAACCTTCATCAAAGTAAAAAACGCATCGGAAATATTTTCGAGCATTTTAACCCCTCCTTGTACTGTTAAAGAGCATAGCAAGGAATTAATTAAAAATAAAGAGAGTATATTCTTAAGATTTCTTTAAAGAGGGGAATTTGGACCGGATAAATCCGTTTGTGATACGGACGGCGTTATGACATAGGTGGAAACAGTATATCCACCTTGAACAGATCGCCGTCTATCGAAAGCTCCAGCTTGCCCTTTTGCAGCTCCGTCAAGCTCCTTGCTATGGAAAGGCCCAGCCCGCTGCCCTCTGTATGGCGGGAGCTGTCGCCCCGCACAAAGCGCTCCATAAGCTCATCTGCGCTGATATTCAGCGGGTATTTGGAGACATTTTTGAAAGAGACATGGACCTTTCCGTCTGTCATTTTCAGTCCTAGATATACCCGCGTATCCGGTTGGGCGTATTTGCATATATTGTTCATCAGGTTGTCGAACACTCTCCAGAGCAGTCTGCCGTCGGCCATTACCATTACAGGAGTGTCGGGCTTTGTAATGATGAGTTCAAGCGATGAGTCGTGCAGTTTTGTTTCGTATTCACCGGCGGTTTGAGCCAACATTACGACGATATCACAGGGGCGGAGCGATACGTCAATGCTGCCTGTGGACGCCTTGGAGGCCTCCACCAGATCATCAATCAGCTTTTTGAGCCGCACCGACTGTCGGGAGAGCACCTCGACATATTCTGAGATTTTCTCGTTGCAGCTCTTCTCCTTGGATATAAGATCAACGTAGTTGATTATGGAGGTCAGGGGCGTTTTTATGTCGTGGCTTACGTTGGTTATAAGCTCTGTTTTCATGCGCTCGCTTTTCATACGCTCGTCCACTGCCCGTGTCATGCCAAGACCTATGCTGTTGAGGTTTTCACCGTGTTGTTTGAAGTCTCTGAACATATGCTCCGTGTTGACTCTATAGCTCATGTCGCCATTAGCGATTTTACGTCCACCTTCCTGCAGTTTACGGAGTGAAATTGCTATGTTGGACACCACTGTGAGCACTATAACCGTGGCAATCAGCCAGCATGATACTCTCGTGTCTGTGTTAGGGTAAAGTATAATTATCAGGCTGAAAGCTGAAAGTATCATCAATGTTAATACAGTCTTCCATATGAGCGGCAGATTTCGGAAGAAATTGGCTATGCCATAAAAGAACTTTTTTATGAGACCGAAAAGCCAGTGCAAAATAATGTAAATGACAGTGTTTTGCCACCACTTTCCAAGCTTTACCCGTATTGCGAAGCTTATACAGTAGCCCGTTACAACGGAGAGGGTGATAATGGCCGCCGCTATGATTATCTCGGCGTAAAGAGCCACAGCACTGTAATTATTCCTAAAAGCGGCCACAAAATACCACAGTAGTATTATTATACCGGCAGATGCCGCCGAAAAGATATCAAAGGGTATCTTCGTCATGGGGCCAGGTACTATATTCTCAGAGCCTGCTCTGTGACCGGCGGCACACATGAGAAAAATCAGGAGCACCAGAGACGCTACGCCGCATATTACCGTAAGCAAAACGCCCCAGTAGCGCAGACCATACAAAATATCAGACATTCTGTCCAAAAAAGAAAAGATGTCTGTCTCGTTCATCTGTCTATTTACATAAGTATATACGGTGTACACCTGACGTTGATCGACGCCCGTCTCTGTCTGAGACTCCGGCTGCTGAGAAGCAATTATCTCAGTGCTGTAGATATATGCGCCGTCACTGCCTACGGGGACTCCGCAGAGCAAATTCATGTTTTGGTCGCATATCGCAAAAGAAATGTTTGTATCCATACAGAGCTCTAAAGCTTCGCTTTCACCATCCGAAAGGTAGGTGTAAAGGGCATCATGGGCAGTATTAATTGCAGAATTTCTAAAGATTTTTTCTTTAAGTTCGCCTTTTGTTATATTGTAGGACTCAAATTCACAGTTTACTGCGACCAAAAGCGCCGATGCAGCTGAAACGCACATAAGGATTATCAGCAGAATAAAGGCGGCGGTTTTTGCAACAAAGCTCTCTGTGAGCTTTATTTTCTCCATGCCCATTTTATTTACCTCTTTCAATTTTATAGCCCTGACCCCAGACGACTTTCAGGAAATTTGGATTTGCGGGATCAATCTCAATTTTTTCGCGGAGGTGGCGGATATGTACGGCAACGGTGTTCTCACTGCCGAGTGGTGTATCCTGCCATACAAGGCTGTAAATCTCCTTTGGTGAGAAGACGCGGTTCGGGTTTTCCATAAGAAGCTTGAGTATATCATATTCTGTGGGAGTCAATGAGACGGGGTCGCCGTCAAGCGTTACTGTTTTCGCTCTGTCGTCCATTTCTATCCCGCCAATGATTATGGCCTCCTGTTTTGTCTGACCGCCGCCCAGCTGCATATAGCGCCTCAGATGGGATCTCACTCGCGCCTGAACCTCCACAGGGTTGAACGGTTTTGTGATATAGTCGTCGGCGCCCAGATCAAGCCCCAGCACTTTGTCGGTCTCTTCACCCTTGGCGGTTAGAAGTATAACGGGTATGTTACATTTTTCGCGCAGTCTAACTAAGGCGGAGATGCCGTCCATAACGGGCATCATGATATCCATAAGCACAAGATGAATGTCGTTTTCAGAGACAAGCTCAAGCGCTTCTTTACCGGTGTAGGCTTCGAACAGACGGTAATTGCTGTCCTGCAGATAAATTTTCAGGGCAGACACAATGTCGCGCTCATCATCACATAT
>JAAYCC010000116.1 GCA_012729875.1 Clostridiales bacterium
CGCCCAAAGCCGCAGCTGAAGCTGGAAGCGGCGTCTCTGGCAAGCCCACGGTCAAAGCCCATGAGCTCTGCGACGGCCAGCGCTCCCGCGGCATTGTATATGTTGTAGCCGCCGGGCAGGTTTATGGTCAGCTCCTCAAGGTCGCCGAAGCAGTCTATACGGACGGTTGTGGAGCCTATGTCCGTACTGAGTATCTCCGTGACCGCGAGCTGCCTTTCCGGGCGCTTGAAGCCGCAGCCGGGGCAGAAAAATCCGCCCAGATGACCATATGTATGGTAGCTGTATTCGTATTCGTGCTTGCAGTGTATGCAGTGAGAGGCGTCGGATACCTCGTTGACTGGGTCTTTATAGATCGGTACGTCAACACCGAAATATAAAATTTCGTTCGGCACCTGATCTGCGATAGACACGGAAAGAGAGCAGTCAGCGTTCAGGCAGACCTTGGCGTTGGGCGAGTTTTTTATACCGGTGATTATGTTGCCCAGAGTGTGTGTGACCTCGCCGTAGCGGTCCAGCTGGTCGCGGAACACGTTGGTCACAAGCACGATCTCCGGATCGGTCAAGCGGCAGATCTCCTTTGAAGCCGCCTCGTCGGTCTCTAGTATAGCCCATGCCTTTCTCGGCTTACCCGTAACGGTGCAGTTGTCAATGAACTCGGCCGTAACGCCGGTGATGAGGTTTGCGCCGGAGCGGTTGGCAAAGCAGGGCAGTCCCGCCTTGTCAAACATCTCCTCAATGATGCGGGCGCTGGTGGTTTTTCCATTGGTGCCGGTTATGATGACGCAGCCCACGTCTCTTGCAAGGAAACCTAATAAGTCCGGACATATCTTAAGTGCCACTCCGCCGGGCAGGGTGGTACCTCCGTGCCCCAAAAGGCGCAGGAACTTTTTTGTTACCTTAGAGGCAATTATTGCGGTTGTTGTTCTTAAACTCATATCTTATCGCTTCTCTTCAGTATATTGATCTATTCAATCATAGCGCAGAACTCGCCCTCGGTAAGGACGGGAATACCCAGACTTTGCGCCTTCGTCAGCTTGGAGCCGGATTCCTCGCCTGCGACTACATAACTGGTCTTTTTGGACACAGAGGACGAGACCTTGCCGCCGAAGCTCTCAATGACTGCCGTCGCCTCGTCACGGGTAAACGCGGAAAGCGCCCCGGTGAGGACAAAGGTCATTCCCGCGAAGCGGTTATCGAGCTTTTCCTCGTGGCTTTCAAAGCTGACTCCAGCGTTACGGAGCAGCTTGATCTGGTGGAGGGACTGGGGATTCCGCAGCCATGAGACAAGATAGTCTGCCGTTATAGGCCCGATGTCGGGAATACTGCACAGCTCGTCCTCAGTTGAGGAGAGCAATTCGTCGAGGCTTGCGTAATTTGAGGCAAGGGCTTTAGCGGCCTTTGAGCCGACCTGCCGAATGCCGAATGCGCAGAGAAGCTTTGCAAGGCCTCTCTGCTTACTGTTCTCAATAGCCGCCATGAGGTTTTCGGCACTCTTCCTGCCCATGCGGTCAAGAGCCGCAACACTCTGCGCGTCAAGATAGTAGAGGTCAGCCGGGGTTTTCACAAGCCCGCTGTTTATAAGCGCTTCGCAAAGCGAGATGCCCAGCCCGTCAATGTCCATTGCCTCGCGTGAAGCAAAGTGCGCAAGGTGGCGCAGAAGCTGCGCAGGGCACTCTGCGCCGGTGCAGCGGAGTGCTGAGCCGTCCTCGTCGCGGACGACAGGTGAGCCGCACTCGGGGCATAGATCGGGGAATATGAAGGGCTTTGTGCCCCTTGGCCTTTTGGATTTTACGACCTCCAGGATTTCGGGGATGATTTCTCCAGCCTTCTGGATTACAACTGTATCTCCGATTCGGATATCCAAACGGTCTATAATATCCTGATTGTGCAGTGTGGCGTTAGTCACGGTCGTTCCGGCGAGCCTTACAGGAGAGACTACCGCTTTCGGGGTCAGCGCGCCCGTGCGCCCTACCTGTACGACTATATCCTGAACTACGGTCTCCTTTTTCTCGGGAGGGTACTTGTAGGCCACCGCCCAGCGGGGGGCTTTTGCTGTGCTGCCCAGAGCCTTTCTTTTTTCAAGGTCATCAAGCTTTACCACGGCGCCGTCGATATCGTAGGGCAGAGTATCCCGGTTTTCACCCAGCCATTCAATCTGCCCGCGGCAGTCTGAAAAGCCGGAGCAGAGCTTGTAGGGAACTACCGGAAAACCAATATCTTTGAGGTAGTCCAGGGTCTCGGAGTGGGCCGAAAAGTCCTTTCCCTCGGAGTATTGAATGTTGAAGACAATGATGTCCAGCCGCCTTGAGGCGGCAATTTTGCTGTCCAGTTGGCGCAGACTGCCGGCAGCCGCATTCCGGGGATTTGCAAACAGCTTTTCGCCGTCTATCTCGCGCTGTGCATTTAGCTCAATAAAGGTGTCCCGAGCCATATAGACCTCGCCGCGCACTATGAGACGGTGAGGGGCGTTTTCAATGATCTTGGGCAGACTGCGTATGGTTTTGAGGTTTTCGGTAACGTCCTCGCCTTTAAGTCCGTCTCCTCTTGTAGCGCCGCGGTACAGCTTTCCGTCAATATACTCCACAGCCACGGACAGACCGTCGATTTTCGGTTCAGTGACGTATGC
>JAAYCC010000117.1 GCA_012729875.1 Clostridiales bacterium
GGTGGGTGGCGTTCTTTATGCCGCTTTGTCTATGTTCGGATTATTCTCCCGTCAGCAGCGCTACAAGCGAATTTTTGAAGCGGAAGATAGCAAAAACAAATGCTATTGCGCAAACTCCGAGAACTGCGATAGCAGCCGTCTGCAGACCTGTGTTGAACTGCTCGTAAGTAACCATATTGATTGTATACTTATTGAGAAGAATAAGGTGATATACATTTGCAGCAATTGCAGCCAGGAGTGTTAACAACCCCATTACGATACTTCCCTTTATCTTCCCTACACTCGGCATTTTTGCCGCAGCGGAGCCGATGATACCGGTGATTATGGCGAGGAGTCCCGCAACCATTGCAATTATGTAACAGTAAAGTCTGCCCATGAGCTCTTCGGCGGTGGCCTGGGTCGCCTCTTCAACAGCGGTTCTTCCGGCAACAATGGGGTCCACGCCGTCATCTATCAGTTCTGCCACTCTCTCGTTCTCTCTGAGGGTCTCAATACCCGCCGCAACTTTGGCCTCGCCGTCCTCAAAGGTCTTGAGCTTCTCCTTACCTGCTGCAAGCTTGCCCTCAGCGTCTGACAGCGATGCGTATCCGTTGGATAGCTGACCTGCCGCTGAGTTTAGTTTGGACTCTCCTGCCGATATCTGGGACTTGGCGTCGCTCAGAGTCGCCTTGCCATTGGTTAGCTGTGCCTCCGCTGCTCCGAGTCTGGCCTTTGCGTCCGCCAGCTGAACTTCGGCATCTGCGAGAGTCGCTTTGCCTTCGGCTAGCTGTGTTTCGGCGGCCGCAAGCTGCTGCTGGCCGGCCTCGTACTGTGCAATTCCCGCATAGGCCTCGTCGATCTTGGCCTGTATCTCAGCAGGGATTAAGCCGCCTGCCTGGCCAAGAGCGATTGCGTTCTGTACTATAGAGGAGCCCAGAATGGCTTTTCCCATCTGGTACTTAGGAGTCGCCGCCTCAAGTGTGGCTTTACCCTGCTCATAAGCCTGGACACCGGCATCATATTTTGCCTTGCCCTCAAGGTATTCCTGGTACTTCTGATTGTAGAGAGCAAGACCCGCTTCATATTCCGAAACGCCCGCATTGTATTTTGCGAGGCCTTCATTGTACTGCTGCTTGGCGGACGAGAGAGTAGCCTGACCTGCGTTATACTGTGCCTGACCGGAAGTGAGCTTAGATTTACCTGCTTCATACGCTTGGGTCCCATTTTCATATGCCACTTTGCCGTCTTCATAGGCCTTGCGATTTTCTTCAAGAGTGCCGATCCCGTCCTCCAGAAGTTGAATGTTCGCAAGAGCCTCTTCTTTTTCGGCAGTCTTTACTCCCTTGGCATCAAGAACCTTCCTGAAGCCGAGACCGCCTGCAGCCAGCATAAAAATGCCGGCAACTATCAGAATGATGCTGCAGACCCTAAGGAAATTTCGTCCCTTCACTTTTAATGTACCTCCCAAATAGTTTTAATTCTTTCAATCCCTTCTACAGAGCAAAATAAAAGACATTTTAGGCCAGCCCCCTTCAAAAGCGTGCCCCGGGAACAAATTCGACATAAAAAACTCTTTTTATTCCCTTTTATATATTAATTATTAGCAGACATTGGTTACATGAGAGTTACTTTTTAAATAATACAGAGTTTTATGAAATTATTCCTTCTTTCCCCCAAATAGAAGGAGTTTGGGCCGCTATCTTGTCAGTACATTTTATTTATAAACTCATCCTTTGATACTTATATAACAAAATAATAAATTGCAGTGAGGGCAATAAGCTGTATGTGGTAGCACAAAAAAGGCAGCCGATATCGGCTGCCTTTTAAAGAGATGTTTTCTTATCTCATATATCACCCCGGGAGCGCCCGGAATAAATGTCTGTAGCTTGCTTTGTAATCATCGTTGGCCTCTAGGCGCACACTTTTCATCGCCGCGCCGCGGCAAACAAAATGGGAAGAAGCGCGCTGATAAGCCGGCGAAGTTTTTGTGTTTTATTGATATACTCGTTTTTCCGCCGCAGCCGTCTTCTGGACCCAAGTTAAGAAAATACCGGTCCCGACACACTCACTTCTTGCCGTTGACTGCTGTCTTCAATTCTTTCCCCGCCTTGAAAGTCGGAACCTTGCACTCCGGGATCTTCATGCTCTCACCTGTCTTGGGATTTTTGCCGGTACGTGCCGAACGCTTCTTCACGTCGAAGGTACCGAAGCCAACAAGACGTACGGCATCGCCCTCCTTTAGGGATTTTTTGACGGAAGCAATATAAGCGTCCAAAGCTGCGGCGCAATCCTTCTTGCTAAGGCCGCTCTCTGCAGCCATGTTGCTGATAATCTCCTGTTTGTTCATTCTACTCTTCCTCTCTTTGATATTATTTTTGTTGCTCACACCATAAAGGGCTGTAAGCCGCCAAAAACCTCAAACGCCATTTTCTAAGGCAACAGAGATAACAAACGACGGCAACTGACAATATTATTGCACATAAAATCACAGTTGTAAAAGCTTTTGTCGAACTTCGCCCAGAAAACCAGCCAGAATCAGATTTTTTTGTGTACATTGTCAAATCCATTCTATAAAAATTGGTTGTTTTACAGGCTGAACACAGTGATAAGGCAGTCCACAAACCTTTGCGGACTGCCTTATGAGTGTTTTTACGCTGTCAGCCAACAGTACGCTGAGATATTCCCTTGATGGAGGAAATAACCCAGTCATAGTCCTTTGCGGAAATAATACTGTCACAGTAGGGGCATCTGGCGCTCTGGTTGATCTCCACAGGCGCACCGCACGACGGACAGTGGATGGAGCTGACGCCTTCGCTGCCGCTGCCGGCAGGAGCGGGTGTCTGCATCCCCTTAGAGCGGACGAGCGTCCATTCGTAGCACATGAACTTCTCAGCAGTCTTTGAGCCGCTTATAAGCTTTCCGGTCTTGTCGTTAACGGTGTAGTCAACTATACGGGTATTGACAATAGCCACGATGGAATCGTTGACTTCGTCCCTCTTCCAGCCGCTTATGTTTACGTCCAGAACCGCGATGCGCTCTACATAATTTGTACAACCCGCCTTTGAGATATCGTCAAGCTGGCGCGCAAACTGGCTGTACAGTGCGTCTGTCATGTGGGCGCGCATGGGCTCGAAATCCTTGTCCTGCCATGCGTTCTGCATCTGAACATAGAGGTTTGACACCTTCTCTTTAATTTTCGCTTCGGAGAAGTTTGGATCGACGTCCAGCAGAGTGCTTATAGGAGACAGATCCGCTGCTCCCGTAGGTGCGGCTCCCGCTGAAGACGAAGCTGAAAATCCAGCGCTTTTTTTCTTTGAGGCGATAGCAACTATAATCAATACAATGACGACAATAGAAACAAGCGAGCCCAAACTGAAGTCACCGGAATCAGTACTCGAGTAATCAGAATCCCCCCAATCAGAACTCCAATCACTACTGCCTCCGCCCCAGTCTCCCCCTCCGCCGTAGTCGGATCTGCCGGAAAAACTGCCGGCATCGGCAATTGCATAGACAACAAACATACACGAAAGCAAAACAAGAATAAGTAAAAGGATAGCGGCTTTTTTATTAAACAGTCCTTTCATACCTTCCCCCAACAATCATTATATTTTTTATCAGGACCTGTACAACTATATTCAATTATATCTTATATTAACATCTCCGCAAGCTTTTTTGACAAAAAATAATTGGAATAGATATAATTTACATAATACCATTAAAATATCCCATTCAGAGAATTCATTAAAATACAACTTGTCATTTGGATAATAATATATTATAATGTCCCTGAGGTGATTTGTGTGGCAAGTAACTATCTAGGAAGAAAAATTTTTTCCCTGAGGAAAAAATCCGGCATTTCTCAAAGAGACCTCGCAACGGAACTGACCAAGCGAGGAATAAGGGTAACCAATCAAGCGGTCTCCAAATGGGAGAGCGGCGCGACCCTGCCGAACGCAGTCCAGTTTCTTATCCTCTGTGATATACTGGGCATTACCGACATCAGCGGCATATTTCTCGGGCGCAGCAGCGAACTGCTCTTTGGTCTCAACGATGAGGGAAAGGACCGCGTAATGCAATATGCCAGCCTTCTCCGCGACAGCGGCCTTTACGACGATCCCAACGCCCCCACACCCCGAGGCTCCAGAACCCGCACATTGCCCGTCTTCGAAATTGAAAAAGCCAGACGAGCCAGTGGTGGTCTGCTCGACTCAACAGATTTTGAACTTGTCGAGGTCGGTAATGAGGTCCCGATCACGGCAAACTTCGGCGTACGCATTTCCGGAGAGAGCATGGAGCCCGATTATCACGACGGTGATATCGTCTGGATACAGCGCATAAAAAAGTTGGAGCACGGCGATGTCGGAGTCTTTGAATACGAGGGTAGGTATTACTTCAAACGTTTGCGCGACCGCGTTGGGGGCACGCGCCTTCAGAGCCTCGATGCCAATTACCCCGATGTAATCATTACAAATCCGGAAAACATGCTCACTTTGGGGATTGCAGTGGTTTAGTATCTATTTTAGATATTTTTTAACAAAATATATCTGCTATATAGATTTATATAATAAATGCGGAGGTTTATAATAAATAAGCCTCCGCATTTTACTATTACTATAAGATTTATCTGCTCACAGTTCCAGGCCGCCGAGATTGAGTCCCCCGGTGAGCTTTGCCATACCCTCGCTGGCGCTGGCTTCAGCCTTGCGCATTGCCTCGTTTACAGCAGCAATTATAAGATCCTGAAGCATTTCCACATCGTCCGGATCGACGGCGTCGGGCTCTATGGCGAGTGAGACAAGCTCGCGCTTACCAGTGACTACAGCGGTAACTACACCGCCTCCTGCCGTTGCGCTGTACTCTGCCTTTTCAAGCTCTTCCTGCATTTTGACCATATCCTGCTGCATCTTCTGAGCCTGACGCATCATGTTCATGTTCATTCCGCCGCCCATACCCAGGCCACCGCGGAAGTTGCCTTTTGCCATGGTTCATCCTCCTGTCTATTCACATTTAACATTTCCAAATTTCAACAGTTCATCGAGCTTATCAGAGCTGCCGCCCGGGGCGGCCCTCTCTGCGATCTTAAGGGGAACAGCTGTCCCCAAAACCGAGGTTATTGCACTTCGGATCTGCTCTTGAAGCTCAGGTTTTTCAAGCTGTGTCTTTTTAAAGCTGCTGGTGACGCCGATAACTAAAACTCCGTCTGAAAATTCAGCAGAACCATCGCTCAGGTGCGCGAGATGATACGGAGGCAAAATCTTCTTTAGTTCTGCATAAAGGCGGGCCCATAGATCATTGTCAAAGCCCTCTGATTTATTCGCCGCCGGCGCCTGCACTCCAGGGTCGTCAGGTGGTGCGTAATCGTTTATATTACTCTCGTCGTTATCTTTATTCTCTGATTTAGATATATAATTATCTTTTTGGGGTTCTTTCTCCCTGTTAGGAAGATCAAAGGGAGGTTCATCATAGGATCCCGACCCAATAAATTTTTCTGTTGGATTGTCGCCCGTTATAAATGAATGTGTTTCCTTTGGTGCGGAAACTGCACCGTTCTCAAGAACTTGTTCAATATTTGCAACGCGAGCACGCAGGCACGCAAGGTCTTCGCCCAGATCGGGGTCACACAGACCTATGATACAGAGCTCCGCCGAAATTTTAGGGTCGCGTCCGTCGCGCAGCGTGCCAATACGGCTCATTATAGAGTCGATATCTGCAACGATCTCCTCGCCGGCCATACGCGATGAAAAGCTCTCAAGAGTCCTTAGGTCATAGCCGGCGGAGAGCAGCTCCCGCCCGCCTCCGGGCGCCACCTTTATAAGAAGAACATCCCGAAGCAGAGCGCAGAGTTCCGTCAGAAGGGCGGCGGGGGATTTCCCGTTCCGCCAGCATTCTTCAAAAATAAGGATAGCCCTCTCCGTGTCGGCGTCACATACTGCGGCAAGCAGGTTTGCAGTACTCTGTTTGTCTGCAAGGCCGATAGTAAATTGAACATTCTCGACTGTGATTGGCTGAGTCCCGCTGCACTGGTCCAGCAGGGACAGACCGTCGCGCATGGAGCCGTCCGCAATTGAGGCCAAAAGATCGGCTGCGTCGTGTTCCAGCTGCATATTCTCTTGCTGCGCCACATAGCGCAGTCTATCGGCGATCACATCCGCTCCAATACGGCGAAAGCGGTAACGCTGGCAGCGGGAGAGTATGGTTGCAGGGACCTTGTTCAGCTCGGTAGTTGCCAGAACAAAGATCAAATGCTCCGGAGGCTCCTCAAGTATCTTGAGCAGGGCGTTGAATGCCGAGGTCGAGAGCATATGGACTTCGTCGATGATGTACACGCGCTTTTTTACTATTGCGGGGGAGTAGACTGCCTCGTCCCGCAGTGCGCGGACATTGTCTACTCCGTTGTTGGATGCCGCATCCAGCTCGACAACATCCATGATGGAGCCGTCCTCAATGCCGAGACAGCTCTTGCACTTGTTGCAGGGGTTGCCTAAAACTGGGTTTTCACAGTTTACGGCGCGGGCGAGGATCTTTGCACAGCTGGTTTTGCCTGTGCCTCTTGTCCCGACAAAGAGGTAGGCGTGGCTGAGGCGTCCGCTGACTATCTGGTTTTTCAGTGTTTCCGTGACCTTTTCCTGCCCGACGACATCGTCGAATGTACGAGGTCTCCATTTTCTGTAGAGCGCCTGATACACGCCTTCACCTCCCGAACGGCAGCGGCAGCCTTCTGCATGCCTGCTGCCGCAGGCGGTTCCGCGCCCGTTTTTTGATCTCTGCAAAAACATAAAAGCTGCCATTAATCAGCAAATATGGCACATGACAAGACTGCACACCCACCGTTGAAAAAGCTGATACACCCGTTACCGCAGCAGTTAGCTCGAACCCGGCTGCCTCACGGCACACGGAGGTACCCGCTTAATGCTGCTCGGTTCCCCGCCTGACATGGTTCACAGGCTTCCGTTGCGCAAGACCGGGTCTTCAACACCACTTGCTGCGGTCAGACGACACATCAACTATCCTCGGGTGGGAATTCATCCCTGCTATAGCGGATTGCAGGTACAGGGCACCGCTGGCTCCCCGACTAGTGCAGCCTTGTCATGGGCCACGTGTCGTTATTTTACTACAAGCTGCCGAGAATATCAAGCTTAAGTAAATTTTTATTTTGACAAACGGATAAAATGTGCTATAATACCTCTTGCTTGCGCAGTATGCAAATCCGGGCTCGTAGCTTAGCTGGTAAAGCGCCGCGTTCGCAACGCGGAGACCGAGGGTTCGAATCCCTTCGGGTCCACCAAA
>JAAYCC010000118.1 GCA_012729875.1 Clostridiales bacterium
CGCATCGTCACAGCAGCTTGTCTATGGCGGCAATCGAACCCGACACCAGCGCAGTGAACTGTCCGGCTACGCGGTTTGCTGTCTCGGCGACCTCGGCATGGGTAAGCGGGGCATTTGACAGACCCGCCGCGAGATTGGAGATACACGACACGCCGCATACGCGCATGCCCATATGCCGTGCGGCGATCGCCTCACAGGCCGTGCTCATACCCAGAGCGTCCGCCCCCAGGCCCCTGCACATACGCACCTCGGCAGGCGTTTCAAATTGGGGGCCGCGGAGCTGGAGGTATATCCCCTCGCGCAGACCTATACCGTTTTCCTCCGCTGTGCTGCGTATTGCGGAGCACAGCTCTCCATCATAAATTTGGCTCATGTCCGGAAAGCGTGTGCCCAGCTCTTCGATATTTCCGCCGATCAGCGGCGACGGGACAAAGCAGGCGATATGGTCGCGTATGAGCATCAGATCCCCGGCGCGGAAGTCGGGATTGGCGCCTCCCGCTGCGTTGGTAAGAAAAATGGCCTTTGCGCCCAGAAGCCCCATAAGCCTTGTCGGGAGCACAACATCCTGCATGGAGTAGCCCTCATAGCTGTGGACCCTGCCCTGCATAACGACCACCGGCACGCCCTCGACATATCCAAAAATGAAGCGCCCCCTGTGCCCCAGCACCGTCGAGCGGGGGAAGCCATCAATATCCTTGTACTCTACAACATCCTTTATATCGACTTTTTCGCCGAAGTCTCCCAGTCCGGAGCCCAGGATAAGCGCTACACGCGGAACAAAATCCGTCTTCCCGCGTATGCAGTCGCGGCATTTCAAAAGCTTTTCGTAAGCGTCCATTACGAACCTCCTCTTTGATTGTATCAGAATTCTAACACGGAAAAAGGCAAAAATCCACACTTGACTTGTCCCGCCGTCAAGGTAAAATATAGTGAGAACTATTAGGAGGCGGTATCATGGATATGCGCAGCGTAATCGTTGACGCGGGAAAAAAGCTCATACGCGAGGGCTTTACCGTGGAAACCTGGGGAAACATCAGCGTGAGAGACGACGGCGGAAGAGTCTATATCACGCCCAGCGGAATGGACTACGAGACCTGCACCATAGACGACGTTGTGGTGATGGATTTGGACGGGAATATTCTCTCCGGTAAGCGGAGGCCCTCCATCGAAACCGCGATGCACCTCTCCGTCTACCGCGCTAGGCCCGAAGTCGGAGCCATCGTGCACACCCACCCGATATATTCAACAGTATTCTCCTGTATGGGTGAGGGTATTCCTCTTCTCATAGACGAGGCGGCGCAGGCTTTGGGCGCTGAGATAAAAACCACCCGCTACGCCCTGCCGGGTACGCAGGAGCTTGCGGACAACTGTGTTGAGGCTCTGGGGGAAAAGGCCAACGCCTGCCTGCTGCAGTCCCACGGCGCCGTCTGTGTCGGCAGAGACATGAGGTCGGCGTTCAAGGTGGCGCGCGTGCTGGAGATGACCGCCGAGGTCTGGTGCCGCATACGCTCCATAGGAGGCAGCTACGTCCCCATATCCGAGGAGAACATCAAAGCCATGCAGGAGTTCGCAGCTACAAAATACGGGCAGCCGGGGCAATAATTCCGAAAAGTACCGCTAAAAACCGTGGGTACCGATACAAATGCAATAACAGGGCGGCTTTTGCCGCCCTGTTATTGCCAATACATATATATGGCTATGGCCGTTTTCGTTACAGCCCCAGAGTCTTGCGTTCCATCTGCTCTGAATTGAGCGCAAACTTCACCGCGGTATCGCGGGTGATCAGGCCACTCTTGAATACCTCGAAAATTGAGCTGTCCATAGATATCATGCCCTCCCCCGCGGAGGATTGGATAACACTGTCTATCTGGTGGGTCTTGGACTCACGTATCATGTTTCGTATAGCGCTGTTGAGGTGCATCACCTCAAACACCAGCACAACGCCGCCGCCGGCCTGCGGCAGAAGCTGCTGACTGACTACAGTTCTCAGCACCTGAGATAGCTGAACCCGTATCTGCTGCTGCTGGCCGGAGGGAAAAACGTCTATGATGCGGTCGATGGTGCTCGCCGCGCCCACTGTGTGCAGAGTGGACAACAGAAGATGCCCGGTCTCCGCCGCGGTGACAGCAGAGCAGATGGTCTCGTAATCGCGCATCTCACCCAGAAGTATGACGTCCGGGGTCTGGCGCAGGCAGGCTCGCATAGCTGTGACATAGCTCTCGGTGTCGGAGCCGATCTCGCGCTGGCTGACAGCGCTTTTTTTGTTGCGGTGGAGATACTCCACGGGGTCCTCGAGTGTTATTATATGGGCAGCCCTCGTGCTGTTTATCCTGTCAACTATGCAGGCAAGCGTCGTGGATTTGCCGGCTCCGGACGGCCCCGTAACCAGCGCAAGCCCGTGGTGCATATCGGATATTTTCATTACCTCCTCGGGTATGCCCATGGACACCGGGTCGGGTATGTCAAAGCGGATTACGCGTATTACCGCCGCCATGGAGCCGCGCTGTCGGTAGGCGCTGACGCGGAAGCGGGAAAGCCCCGGTACTGACAGGGGAAAGTCGTCGTCGCCTGTGCGGTTAAAATGCTCCATAGACCTGTCTGCTAGCCTGAACAGCCTTTCCACGACCTCGTTGGCCAAGTCGGGCATTACAGGCTCATCCCCCGTACGTATAAGCTCCGTTCCGACTTTGTAGGAAACGGGCATACCGGAGATAACCAGTATATCCGAGGCGCCGGCACCGACCGCGTTCTCCAAATGCCTTCTGATATCTACCACGATTTTTCCTCCTTAACCAATAGGGGTTGTCATCCCGTTACTCATCGGGAAAATCACTCCCCTCCCCAGACCCTTAAGCTCTCATCCGGCGTCCAGTTTTCGTCGTCTGTCTCTCTCCACTGCACAATCGTTCCATCTGCCAGTATAAGCACGGAGATCGAGCGATTATCGGACAGGGGGCATATAAACCCGATATAGCCGTCCGAGTATTCAATGTGAGTTCCGCGCACGGTCCGGGGCAGCTTGCCGCCCAAAACAGCCCCAACAAGCTCCGAATAGACCCTCTCCGCCTCGGTATCCGCGGCATAGAAGCTTTTTACCGAGTCTGCCGCACACCGGGCCAGATTTGCCTCGGAGCGCGCGGTACCCAGTGTCAGCAGGGTGAATATGGTCAAACAGAGAATTGAAAAGATGAGTACAAGGGAGACAGCGCCCACAGCTACTCCTTTCCTGCGGTTCATGGCGTCACCTCGCAGTGTGAGGCGGCGGTCATTCCGAATATCTCTTTTTTGCCGTCGGTGACACTTATTTGGCAGAGCCTGAGTCCGTGTTCCTCGGTAATTTTGCCGCAAAGAGAGTATTTACCGGAGTCTGCAAGAATCCATCCCTCGTCGTAGTAAACAGAGAAGCCCGCGCCTTCCGAGCTTCCCCCGAGCAGCCGTGCCGTTCCGGCGGCATCACCGCCACAGGACTTGAAGCACTCCGCCGCCGACTGGGCAGCCGCCGCCGCGCGGGACAGGTC
>JAAYCC010000119.1 GCA_012729875.1 Clostridiales bacterium
GGAGCGCGGCGGGCGCCTTTGAGACCGTATTTCTTGCGCTCCTTCATTCTGGGGTCGCGGGTAAGGAAACCTGCGGCCTTCAGAGTCGGACGATAGCTCTCGTCCACCTGAAGGAGAGCTCTGGAAATACCGTGGCGGATCGCGCCTGCCTGACCGGTGACGCCGCCGCCTGTGACGGTGGCTTCGATATCGACTTTGTCGGTGTTGCCGGTGAGGTTCAGGGGCTGGCGTACAATCAGCTTGAGGGTGTCAAGACCGAAGTAATCGTCTATGTCACGGCCGTTTATAGTGACCTTACCGGTGCCGCCGGGGAACAGATGTACTCTTGCGACGGAGGATTTTCTTCTGCCGGTGCCGTACATATAAGGCTTCTTGCTCTGATACATATTCATTCTCCTCCTTTAGCGGTCCCAGACTTCGGGTTTCTGAGCCTGATGGATGTGTTCTTCGCCGCGGAAGACCTTCAGGCGGGTGAGCTGCTGACGGGCAAGCTTGTTCTTCTGAAGCATCCCCTTGACAGCGAGCTTCATTGCAAGCTCGGGCTTTTCAGACATAAGGCGCTTGTACTGAACGGCCTTAAGTCCGCCCACATAACCGGAATGTGTATAATAGTATTTTTGTTCGAGTTTTTTACCGGTGAGAACTGCCTTTTCGGCGTTGATGATAATGACGAAGTCACCACAGTCGACATGCGGTGTATAGGTGGGCTTGACTTTGCCGCGAAGAATATCTGCGGCGAGAGCTGCCGTCTTTCCAAGCGGCTTGCCGGCGGCGTCAAGGACATACCACTTGCGCTCGACGGTAGTCGGATTTGCCATGTAAGTGGACATATTTTTTGCCTCCAAAAACTTTTTTGTATGAAGAGTGTCGGAACGGGGACCGACGATAACGGTAAAAGGCCAATCTGACCATTTTGACCGTTAAAAGCATATTTTCTCAGCAAAGTAGCAAAATACTTTGACATCTGCGCGCGGTATGTTTAGAATAGCAACGAAAAAACTATTCGCCCAACAGGGCGCTTTACATTTATAACATATGCTTTTTCCAATGTCAACACCTAGTTTAACCAAAAATAATATACATATTAGAGAACTCGTGTTTTCGCTGTTTTACTTCAATTTGCTCGATTTTGCTCATTTTCGTTTTTAATTTTTTATGGAGAGTGCTTTTTGGATATTTTGAACAGATTTACAAGCGTCGTCCGCAAGGGCGTGGACGACTATAATATGATAGAAGAGGGCGATGTCATTGCCGTGGGCGTGTCCGGCGGCAAGGACAGCCTTGTCCTGCTCCGCTCTCTGGCACATCTTCGCGGGTACTACCCCAAAAAGTTCGGTCTGGAGGCCATTACTGTCGATATGGGTTTCCCCGACATGGATTTCTCTAAGGTGGCGGAGCTCTGCGAGGACATCTCAGTGCCGTACACATGCCTTAAAACAGACATCCGCGAGATAGTATTTGATGTGCGTAAGGAGGACAACCCCTGCTCTCTGTGTTCCAAGATGCGCCGGGGGGCGATAAACGACGCCATAAAAGCCCGCGGAATCAGAAAGCTAGCTCTTGGGCACCACATGGACGATGTGGTGGAGACTTTTCTCATGTCGCTTATTTTTGAGGGGCGCGTCAGCTGCTTCCGTCCGGTCACATATCTCGACCGCTCGGACGTGTGGCAGATACGTCCTATGGTTTATGCCGGGGAGCGGAGGATAGCGGAGGTCTCTGAGAGGCTTGGCCTGCCCGTCGTGGAGACTACCTGTCCGGAGGACAGAGAGAGTAAGCGCCGCGAGGTAAAAGAGCTTATAGCGGCTCTTCAGAATGATTATCCCGACATCAAAGCTAAGCTGTTCGGCGCGATCCAGCGCCTGCCGCTGGACGGCTGGGGCATAGACAACAGACGGAAGAGCAATTAGCCCCATGGTTTTGGAACGACAGTGTGCCGCGCGGCGGTAATTGCCGGCTCCCATATTCTTCCCCATATTCTTCGCGTTAATAAATAATATGTGGCCGGCTTTTCCGTTTCAGACGACAAAAGTCCCGGAGAGCTGTGGCCCTCCGGGACTTTTTCAGCGTTCACTGGGCGCCGTCGTCGTGTCTCCGAAAATGAGATCGTCTATATCGTTTCCCATTTACTATGCCCCCTTACATCAAGATCACGTAAAATCCGTACTATATATTTATATGCGGGGGCAAGTGTAATATGACAAATATTTTTTTGTTATTTTATTTACAGCGAAGCACTGCTGTTACAAGTTCCGGTCGGTTAAACAGCCTCGGCATGGAAGTGGAGTCGCCCAGTCCGCGGGATACGACGAGGCTATAACCGCCCTCGTTGTATACGCCATCGGTATATTCAGGTAAAAGCGTATGATCAGTTCCGAAGACGCCGCCTACTATGGGAAGACGCAAGATACCGCCGTGGGCGTGACCGCAGAAAATAAGGTCGACATCAAGGTCGGGATAGATATCCAGCCAGTAGTTGCGGTGACCTAGCAATATAACGAAGCTGTCTGGATAATCCGCACGCAGTGCGTCGACAAGCTCGGGAGGGGTCATCATATCCGCCGGGCCGTTGGGATCTTCAACTCCCGCAAGGATTATCGTGTCGCCTCCTGATCCGAGCTTAATGTAGTCGTTCTTCAGATATGTGATTCCTAGCTCGCCGAGTATATCGGAGAGCCGGGGCAGCTCGCCGCTTGCCCATTCATGGTTTCCGCTGACAAACCAGCAGGGCGCAATTTTTACAAGCTCCTCAAGAAAAGGCCGCAGCATGTCGGGCTGCCCGATGCCGGAGCTTGTGTCCTTACGGTTTATAAGGTCGCCTGTCAGGACGATGATATCAGGGTCTTGTTTTTTTACAGCCTCCAGAAGGCGGCAGTTGCCTTCGCCGTACTCGCGCATATGCAGGTCGGAAATCTGGACGATACGGAAACCGTCAAAGCCCGCAGGCAGGTTGTTGAATTCCAATAAATATTCGGAGCAGGCGAGATGAAAACGGCTGTCGCATAAAAGCGCAAAGAGGACTATAACAAAAAGCCAGACTAATCTTCGTTTTTTTAGTTTGTTTTTCACGGGGTCTCCTTACAATTTTCTTTCTCGACTATACAGTTTATTTTTGGCGTTGGTATTGTATCACAGACTGTGTCAGAGCGCAATTTGCAAAAATGCGGTGTTTTCACAGAAAAAAGACATAAATTGTATCAATTGAGACGGAGTTTTGCACAGTTTCAACAGGGTTATACACATTTTTATTTGCTTGTCAAGAAAAAATAAAAAAAATATTACCTAAAAAAGGCAATGCTTTTTCGTGAGGGCATAGAGAAATTTAAAAAAACCGTCAAACTGCGGATAATAGCCGCTTAGTTGCAGAAAGCGCGAAGGTGCGTGACGATACATTGTGCTTGAAACAAAGGAACGTTGGTAGTATAATCTACGGTGTATTATGTCTTTACAGACAGCACCGGGTTTCTCGGCTAAGGCTTTGCGAATTGGCGCACAGCTTCGTTACAATAAGACAGTAAAGGAATGGTCAATAGACATGAGTGCTTCTCAGGAGAAAAAACGTCGTGCGGCGGAGCGCGCTGCGGGTGGAGATAAGAAAACCATCGAAAAGCAGAGAGCGGAAAAGCACACTAAGCGTATGAAGAGAGTGTGGACGCTTGTCGGCATATTGCTTGTATTGCTGCTGGCTGCCGTCATTATCCTCAACTCCAACCTGTTCTATACACATCTGAGCGCCGTCACTATAGGCGACGAGAGCTACACGGCCGCTGAGGTCGGCTTTTACTACCACACAACATACTACCGTTTCGCGAAAGAAAATGAAAATTATCTGGGGCTCATGGGGCTTGACCCCCAGAAGTCTCTCAGCTCCCAGAGCTTCGGTGAGGATCAGACCTGGGCGGAATATTTCCGTGAGCAGGCCATCTCTGAACTAACTCAGATGACCGTTCTGTGGAAGGAAGCGCAGGCCGCTGGCTTTGAGCTTGATGAAGAGGCAAAGACCGCTCTTCAAAATGAACTCTCAGGTCTTTCAAACGCTGCCACCCAGGGAGGCTTCTCTAACGTAGACCAGTTCCTGGCCGGCAGCTATGGAAAGGGCCTAAACTATGATACCGTGGCAAGGCTGCTGGAGAGAAGCTATATAGCTCAGGCATACGCGGCGGAAAAACAGACCTCCTTCAGCTATACTGACAGCGAACTTTTAGATTACTACGAAAAGAACGCCGATCGCTTTGACAACTTTAACTACCTGCAATGCTATGTCAATGGAAGCGGCAAAGATGAAAAAGAAGGCGACAAAGAGACCGCCATGTCGGAGGCCAAAGAACTTGCGGACTCCATCGTTGAGGCGGATATTGAGTCAAGAGACGATTTTGAGGCTAAGGCTCTTGAGGTGACCGGAGAGCAGGCCACGGAAGCCGATACCGCCGGCGCATCCCTGAGCTCCGACTACTCCGAGTGGATGACCGATGCATCGCGTACCGAGGGCGACACAACGGTTGTTGAGTCGTCCAGCGGCTACTATGTTCTCTATTTTATAGGGCGCAACAACAACGACTACAATCTTGTGAATGTCCGCCACATACTTATAAAGGCGGAGGCCGACGACGAGGGCAAGTATAC
>JAAYCC010000120.1 GCA_012729875.1 Clostridiales bacterium
ATAGACTATCAGAACGCCGGCTTTGACGACACAATAGCAGGCCAGATAGCCTCGAACTTCTCCGCCAACAATGTCGCCATCATGTGCGCTATCGCCACCCCTTCTGCAACCGCCTGCTTCGCGGCGGCGGAGGACAAGGACATCCCCGTCATCTTCACCGCAATTACAGACCCTGTAGAGGCAAATCTTGACGAAGGCAACGTGACGGGCACCAGCGACAAGCTCCCCGTGGAGGCGCAGCTCAATCTCATCCGCAAACTTCAGCCCGAAGCCAAGACCATCGGCATAATCTACACCACAAGCGAACCCAACTCCGTTTCCGCCATAGCGGAGTATAAGGAAAAAGCAGGGGACTACGGCTTCACAATAGAATCTGTCGGCGTCTCCGCACAGTCCGAGGTAACTCTGGCGGCCGATACCCTTATAAGCAAGGGCGTGGACTGCTTCTCAAACCTGACAGACAACAACGTCGTCGGCGTGCTGTCCTCCATACTCGAAAAGACCAACGAGGCAGGTATCCCCGTATACGGCAGCGAGGTAGAGCAGGTGAAGCTCGGCTGCGTCGCCTCTGCAGGTATAGATTACTATGAGCTGGGCCGTCAGACCGGAGCGATGGCCGCTCTTGTCCTCAGCGGTAAAGCCACCTGTGAGGAGCTGCCTTTTGAGACCATCTCCGAATACGGTTATTACATAAACTCCTCGGCGCTGTCAGAAATGGGCATCACTCTTACAGGCGATGTGGCAAAGAGCGCTGTCGAGGCCAAATAATATACAGAGAGAAGCTATGCTATGAGTACTTTCCTTGACCTTATGGTCGGCACGCTGACTCAGGGGCTTATATATGCGCTTCTGGGCTACGGCGTCTACATCACATACAAGATACTGGACTTTCCCGACCTGACCGTGGACGGCAGCTTCCCTCTGGGGGCCGCCGTCACGGCGGTTCTTTTGGTAAACGGCGTAAACCCCTATCTGACCCTGCTTGCCGCCCTTGTATCGGGCGCTCTGGCAGGTCTCGTAACCGGCCTTATCCACGTGCGCGTTAAGGTCCGCGACCTGCTCGCGGGCATCATCACAATGACCGCGCTGTTCTCAATAAATCTTCAAATCGCCGGCTCCAACCTGACCGTCGAGCGGGGCGTCGATACTATTTTTACAGCAGGTCCCACAATGGCGCTTCTCGGTGGTGTGCCTCTTATCTATCGAAAGCTCCTCGTGTCGGCCATAATAGTCGTTGCATTCAAGCTCCTGCTCGACATCTATTTCAAGACGAAAAACGGCCTCATGCTCCGCGCTGTGGGCGACAACGCAACTCTTGTTACGGCCCTCGCCACAGACAAGGGTAAAATCAAAATTACAGGGCTTGTGATTTCAAACGCGCTCGTCGCTCTGTCGGGCTGCATCGTCTGCCACGAACAGCGCAGCTTTTCCGCCACAATGGGGACGGGACAGGTGGTCTTCGGTCTGGCAACTGTTATCATAGGGACCACTATCTTCAAAAAGGTCGGCTTCGTTAAGGGTACCACGGCAGTCATAGTCGGCAGTGTGATCTACAAGACCTGCATACAGATCGCCATCAGTCTCGGTCTGCCCGCAAATCTTTTAAAGCTCATAACGGCCGTACTGTTCCTAGTTATCCTTGCCCTTGGAAACATACAGAAAAGCGGGGTGAAGAAAAATGCTTGAGCTCAGAAATATAAAGAAGATATATAACCCCGGTGAGATCACAGAGATGTGTATTTTCGATGGGTTCAACCTGAGCGTATCCGACGGCGATTTTGTATCCGTGGTCGGCAGCAACGGCAGCGGCAAGACCTCTATGCTCAACATTATATGCGGAAGTACGCCCATCGAGGGCGGCGACATCCTCATAAACGGCGGGAGCATTGTTAAAACCAAGGAGCATGCCCGGTACGCAAAAATCGGCAGGGTATACCAGAATCCATCCATGGGCACCAGCCCCAACCTCACTATGTTTCAAAACCTCTCCCTTGCCGACAACAAGGGAAAGCCCTATGGTCTGACCCGCGGCGTCAACCGTCAAAGGAAGGAATTTTACCGCGAACAGCTGGCCGAGCTGGGGCTGGGGCTTGAGGACAAGCTGGATGTTACCATGGGTTCGCTGTCCGGGGGCCAGCGCCAGGCTGTGGCCCTGCTCATGTCAACTCTCACGCCCATAGACTTCCTTATACTGGACGAGCACACGGCAGCCCTCGACCCCAAGACCGCCGAGGTCATCATGAAGCTTACAGACAAAATTGTGCACGAAAAGAAGCTGACGGCCATCATGGTCACCCACAATCTGCGCTATGCCGTGGAGTACGGCAGCAGGCTCATAATGATGGACAAGGGGCAGATCGTGCTGGACAAGTCCGGGGGGGAGAAAAAAGATCTCACCATAGAAAGCGTCCTCAGTCTTTTTACGCAGATAAGCATAGAGTGCGGCAACTAAAACGGTCTTTGCTAAAAAAGCGGCAGGGTAACCCTGCCGCTTTTTTGGCAATCTTTGAGTGCAGAGTATTGACAACCAACGTGTGCGGGAATATACTTAAAATATATTAATTAAAAAATTTTAAGTATTGGTGATAATATGCTGATGGACGAAGCCCTTTCCCTGTACCAAAGGCTCAGGCTCATGCACTACCACAGCCTTTTCGGGCGAATACGGGAGAAGCCGGGCAGCCTTAGCGCCACGGAGGCCTTTTCTCTGGACGTCATCTATATTCTGGGCAAGCCCACAATAAAGCAGTTCTCAGACTTTCTCGGTATCTCGCAGCCAAACGCGACCTATAAAATAAACAGTCTCATCTCCAAAGGTTACATCAACAAAGTGCTCTCTGAGGATGACCGCCGCGAGTACCATCTGCACATCGCAGACAGGTTTTACACATACTATGACGACAAAAACTCATTTCTCTCAGACGCTGTAAAAAGGCTTGAAAGCACACACAGTTCCGAGGATATGGCGCTCTTCGAAAAAATTTTGCACGAAATGAACGAGGCTCTGAATCAGGAGGGAGATCAAAATGGATATCTTTGAAAAGTGTTTCAACTATACGGACGCAAAAGAGGTCAAGGACGCGGGTATATACCCCTATTTCCACGCGCTGGAATCCCGGCAGGACGTCGAGGTCGTAATGGAGGGAAAGCGCCGCATTATGCTGGGCTCCAACAACTATCTCGGACTGACGACCAATCAGGAGATAATTGAGACCGCTGTAAAGGCTGTAGAAAAATACGGTACGGGCTGCAGCGGCTCCCGTTTCCTCAACGGCACTCTCGAAATGCATCTCGAGCTGGAGGCGGAGCTGGCCGACTTTCTTCGCAAAGAGGCCGTCGTCACCTTCTCCACCGGCTTTCAGAGCAACCTCGGCATAATCTCCTCCATAGTCGGCATCGGCGACTATGTGGTCTGTGACCGCGAAAACCACGCCTCTATCTACGACGGCTGCAAGCTCAGCTACGGCAAGATGGTGCGCTACCGCCACAACGACATGGAAGATCTCGAAAAGCGCCTGAAGGCGATCCCCGATACCGCCGGAATTCTGATCGTCACCGACGGAGTGTTTTCAATGGGCGGCGATATCGCAAGGCTGCCCGAAATCTGCGCCCTTGCAAAAAAATACGGCGCACGGGTCATGGTGGACGACGCCCACGGTCTGGGCATACTCGGCGAGGGCGGCCGCGGAACAGCGAACTACTTTGGGCTCGAGGATCAGGTGGACATCTACATGGGCACTTTCTCCAAATCCCTGGCCAGTCTGGGCGGCTATATGGCCACCAGCGACGAGGTGGCCGAGTATGTGCGCCACAACTCGCGCCCCTTCATATTCTCAGCCTCCATCCCCCCCGCAAACTGCGCTGTAGCCCTGGCCGCTCTGCGCCATCTGCGCGCGCATCCGGAGATAGTGGACAGGCTTGCGGCTCTCTCCGCCTACGCCAGAAAGGGACTACAGCAGCGCGGCCTTAAAATAAGGATGTCCGAGACGCCGATAATCCCCATCTATACATACGACGCCACAAATACGCTGCGCAAAGCCAAGGAGATATACGAGGCCGGAGTGTATGTAAACCCTGTGCTGCCTCCCGCAACCGCTCCAAACGAGTGCCTGCTACGCACCAGCTATATGGCGACCCACACCGAGCCGCTGCTTGACGAGGCAATGGACATCATTGCGGATGTAATGGGGGCAAAGGCATGAACAAGGTCGCTGTCGTGACAGGCGGCAGCAGCGGTATCGGCAGACAGACTGCAAAGCTGCTCGCTGAAAAGGGCTACACCGTCTTTGAGTTCTCCCGCAGCGGCAAGGCAGAGGGCGCTGTCAGGCACATCACCGCCGACGTTACGGACGAAAGTCAGGTAAAAGCAGCCTTTGAGCAGGTATTTTCCGAGACGGGACGCTTAGACCTCCTTGTGAACAACGCGGGAATGGGCATTTCCGGAGCTGTGGAATTTACAGAGCTTCACGAGGCCAAGCGCATTTTTGACGTTAACTTTTTCGGCGTGTTTCTCTGCGTGAAAGAGAGCATCAAATATCTTCGTGAGACGCGGAACTCCCAGATAATCAATGTCAGCTCCGTGGCGGCTGAATTCTCTATACCCTATCAGTCGTTTTACTCCGCCACAAAATCCGCACAGAACTCACTGACACTGGCTCTTTCGGGCGAACTCTGCCCCTTCGGAATACGCGTTAACGCTCTCATGCCCGGAGATGTCAGTACAGGCTTCACTGCCGCCCGCTCAAAGAGCGAAGCCGGGACGGAAGTCTACGGCAACGCCATTAACAGCGCTGTCGGAGTCATGGAAAAGGACGAGCTCGGCGGCATGCGCCCAGAAAAGATAGCTAAAGCCATTTTTAAAGTCTCTCAAAAAAAATGCACAGGCAGGATCTTTACAGTTGGCGGCAAATACAAGGTATTTGTCTTTATCTCAAGGTTCCTGCCCGTCGGTTTTGTGACAAAGACGGTGGCCTCGATGTACCGGTAAAAATACCGTCTGCTTGAAATCCGCGCACAAAAAAAAGACAGGCGTCCGCCTAAAGGCCGGACGCCTGTCTTTTTTTCAAGGTTTTCACTTTTCTTCGATTGTGATGACGTTCTTGTTAAGGTCGATGCTTTTGAGTGCACCATTAACAACCGTGTCCATACCAAGAAGATTGGTGAGTACCACCTTTCCGCCATCTACCGAAACATTTGTGACACGGTCGCATATGAGAGTGTCAATGCCGTTTTTTGTGGTGTATGCGCTGGAAAGACACATATTATCAGCCTCCTATGAGCTTAAGAGCTTCGGCAAGCTTACCGTTGCCGTGGTCAAACTGGTGCATAGCCTCGTGCACGAGGTCCGCAGCCTCGGTGTTGCCCGCGGACTCTAACGCATGGTATATCTCGTGGAGATCCTCGCCGTGGTGTTTGTTGTGATCGATCATGTAGTTGAGCAGGGCAACGGTTTCATCCGCGCCGTGGCTGCTATGTCCCTCATGGGTGTGGGTGTGGCAGTGTCCGTTATCATGGGTATGGTTGTGATCGTGTTCATGGGTATGGTTTTCGCACATTCTGTTATCTCCTTTCGAGGCCCGCAATAGCCGCGGTGCCTTCGCGTTATTCTCTAGTCGGTCTATAGGTATTATAACTCAGAGCCCATTGAAAATCAACCGGGTGGGGGGGTTATCGAAATATATTTGTTGCCTGGCAGGCTACCCCTCTTCCAAACCAATTTCAACTGTTCAGGTAGCCTTTAAGATTGTTTTCATCCTCTATTTCAAGCCCGCGCTCTCCGGCGCGTCCCTCCATATGGTGCCTGAATTCGTGGCGAAGCGTTTTGCGTATTTCATCCTTTAGCCCGTCCTCACTGAGGTCGCCAAACAGGCGTTCAAAGGAACCGTAATATATTACTACTCCCCGGCCCATTGAGGAGCAGGAGTATTCACCGAGGATATACAGGTCGTTGCCCCTGGCCTGAGGGTGCAGTTTCGGAGAGGGCTCAAGACATACTCCCAGATTCAGCTCGTCATAAAACTCACCGGGCAGCTCCTGCGCCAGCTCATCAAGAATGTCGCCGAAACGTTCAATACTTATCACGGACACTCACCTCCGTTATGATTTATTATACGCGGCATAGGACATATTTGCAATACTGCGGACTCCTACAGCGGATTTAGGCAGATACCGTTCATCTTTCTGTATATGATAAACCGACGGTAAGTAAGGCCGTCGGTTTATCATAAATACTGAATTTTACGGTATATTTTTAGGAAAATGAAGCTTATCTGTTGTATTTTATTTTTTTAGCGGTGA
>JAAYCC010000121.1 GCA_012729875.1 Clostridiales bacterium
CCTGAGACGGGTACGCATTCGTCAAAGCCCATCTCTTTTGCTATGAGCCTTTCGAGCTCCTTGCACTTTTCGTGGTCACCGTCGAAAAGCTCAAGAAAGCTCGCCTGAGTACCTGTCGTCCCCTTGCTGCCAAGGAGTCTCAGGGTCCCGATGCGATAATCCAGCTCATCGAGGTCGATAAGCAGATCGTTTATCCACAGCGTCGCCCGCTTGCCGACGGTAGTTAGCTGTGCCGGCTGAAAGTGCGTAAATCCAAGGGTCGGAACATTCCTATACTCGGCTGCAAATCGTGACAGCCTGTATATTATGTTAACCAGCTTGGCGCGAATAAGCTCCAGGCCCTCCCGCATTATAATAATGTCCGTATTGTCGCCCACATAGCAGCTTGTGGCGCCCAGATGAATGATAGGCATTGCATTTGGACACTGCCTGCCGTAAGCGTGGACGTGAGCCATGACGTCGTGACGGAGTTTTTTCTCCATCTCCGCGGCGTACTCATAGTCGATCTCGTCCCTGTGGGCCTCCATCTCGCCGATCTGTTCCTGTGTAACAGGCAGACCCAGCTGCATTTCCGCTCGGGCAAGGGCTATCCAGAGTCTGTGCCATGTGGTAAATTTTTTATCGGGAGAAAAGATATATTGCATTTCCCCGCTTGCATAGCGGGAACAAAGGGGGCTTTCGTAACTGTCTTTCATAGGCTACATTCCTTTCTCCGACGATTTTATCATTGCTGGAGAAACTTTTCAAGTCTGTTGCATCCCTCGCGGATATCCTCCATGGAAGCGGCGTAGGTCCAACGGACAAAGCCGGGCGCGCCAAACCCTGAGCACGGGACTACAGCAACATGGGCCTGTTCAAGTAGAGCCACGGCGAAGTCGTCGTCGTTTCCAATATACTTACCGCCTATGGTACGACCGATGAGTTTTTCAAGGTTAAGCATAATATAGAATGCGCCGTCGGGCCTTATACAGCTGACATCCTGCAGACTGTTCATATGCTCAACTATGTAGTTTCTGCGCTCCTCAAATATCCTGCGCATATCCTCGACCTGCTCCTGCGGGCCTTTTAGGGCCTCAATGGCCGCAATCTGGTTCATGGTGCCGGGGGCACCCGTTGAATGGCTGAGGAAATTTGCCATGACTTTGGAAATATTTCTGTCGGCGCAGGCATAACCTATGCGCCAGCCGGTCATGGCGTAGGATTTCGATACGCCGTTAATAAGGATAGTGCGACTATAGGCGTCTTCTGAGAGGGTAGGAAAGCTTACGAAATCCTTATCGTCATATACCAGCTTATAATATATTTCATCAGAGATCACGTATATGTCGTGCTTTCTGCAGATTTCCGCAATCTGCTCAAGCTCCTCGCGGGTATAGAGCATCCCGGTCGGGTTGGATGGATTGTTGAGAATAAGGGCCTTGGTCCTTCTGCCGATTACACTGTCGAGCTGTTCGGGAGAGATTTTAAAGTGCTGCTTCTCCCCTGCTTCAATAATAAAGGGAACTCCTCCGGCCATACGGATCATCTCGTAGTAACTCACCCAGTATGGCGCGGGCAAAATCACCTCGTCTCCGGGGTTAAGAAGGGCGCACAGAGCTATATATACGCTGTGCTTAGCGCCGCTGGCGACGGTAACCTGTGTAAAATCGTATTCCAGTCCAAAGTCGGCTCCCATTTTTGCAGCTATAGCCTTGCGGAGCTCAGGCATTCCGGCGGCAGGCGTGTATTTGGTCTTGCCGTCTCTTATTGCCTCAATGGCGGCTAGCTTTATATTGTCCGGAGTATCGAAATCCGGCTCCCCAGTTCCAAAGCCTACCACATCGTACCCGTCCGCTTTCATCTGCTTTGCAAGTGAGTCAACGGCAAGGGTCGTAGACGCTCTGACTTCAGTTGCTATCCTAGACAGTTCTTTCATTTATCATCCACCTCAAATAGTAAACAATATGTTCCAAAGTGAAATTATTATAGGATAAAATTTTCATGTTTGCAAGCAAATTCGGTATTTTTGCCAATAATGTATAATATTTTGCATCTCAAAGCACTCAAACAATGCAAAATAACATCAGCTCAACTTGCATTTTTATCATGATATGCACAAAACAACAGCGCGTACCTGTATGATGCGCGCCGCTGCGGAATTTGTTTTCTTCTCGACATAGTTTTTATTTCCTGAGCGAATCAACTGACGTAATTAGAGTACGTTTGCCTACCGTCTAAAAAGATATTTCCGCCGCTGCTGTCGATAGCCACGGTAAGCGGCAGCTTGTCCACCGTGAGTCTCTTAATGGACTCGCAGCCCAGATCCTCGAAGGCGATCTCCTCGGCTCCGGTGACATGGCTGGCCATAAGCGCCCCGGCGCCGCCGACCGCGCAGAAATATACGCCTTTGTTTCGGCGCAGCGCCTCGCAGACGGCAAAACCTCTCTCGCCCTTGCCGATGATGGCGCAAAGCCCCATGTCCAGCAGACGCGGAGTGAACCTGTCCATGCGCGAGGAGGTCGTCGGACCACAGGAGCCGACCGGCCTCCCCTCATGCGCGGGCGTCGGGCCGGTGTAGTATATGACTGCCCCTTTTATGTCGAACGGCAGCTTCTTCCCGCTGTCCAGCAGCTCAAACATGCGTCTATGGGCCGCGTCGCGGGCCGTATATACAACGCCGCTCAGTAAGACTCGGTCACCGGCTCTGAGCGTCTCCGCCTTTTCCGGAAGTTCTTGAACATAAAGTTCTGTCATAGCTCACCTCAAAAAAAGGCGGCCAGCAAAGAGAGCTGCCCGCCTGTGAATTCGGTTATTGTCCCGGAACAGCAATTATGCCTTGAGAGCCGCCTTCGCCTGCTCGGTTAGGGCAGTGAAAGCCTCGGGGTCATGGATTGCTATCTCGGAAAGCATTTTACGGTTCATGTCTATACCCGCAAGCCTGAGCCCGTGGATGAAGGTTGAGTAGTTCATGCCGTTCATCTTGCAGGCCGCGCTAATACGGGTTATCCAAAGCTGACGAAAATCTCTCTTCTTCTGCTTACGTCCGACATAAGCGTAACGGAGGGATTTCATAACAGCTTCATTGGCCATTTTATAGTGGGAGGACTTTGCGCCCCAATAGCCCTTTGCCATGCCAAGGACTTTATTTCTTCTCTTGCGCGTCATTGTAGCGCCCTTGATTCTTGCCATTGTAAACTACCTCCTTATTTATAGGGAATCATACGCTTGATCGTAGATTCATTGGTTTCATCGGCATACGTTCCCTTGCGGAGGCGTCTTTTGCTCTTTGTAGTTTTACCGTGGCCATTGAGCAGGTGAGATTTGTAAGCATGCGCGCGTTTAACTTTACCGCCCTTGGTAACATTAAATCTTTTTTTCGCGCCGCTGTGAGTTTTCAGCTTGGGCATAAGATTTTTTCTCCTTTAAATCGTTTATTTGGAAGATGCGGATTTTGGCGATAAAAACATGGACATGAAGCGTCCCTCGAGCTTAGGATTCTTGTCAGTCGTGCCAATATCGGCACACTTCTCAGCAAAGTCCTTCAAAAGTGCTTCCCCAAGCTCTGTGTGTGCCATCTGTCTGCCCCTGAAACGTACGGAAACTTTTACGCGGTCGCCTTCGCCAAGAAACTTCTGTGCGTTTCTGAGCTTGACGTTAAAGTCATTTTCTCCGATGCCCGGTGACATACGAATCTCCTTGACCTCGACAACGTGTTGATTTTTCTTAGCTTCCTTTTCCTTTTTTGTCAGCTCAAAACGGTATTTCCCGTAGTCCATGATCTTGCAGACGGGCGGCTTAGAGCCCGGGACGATTTTTACAAGGTCGAGATCCTTCTCGTAAGCGATTTCAAGAGCTTCGTCGGCAGACATGATGCCAAGCTGCTCTCCGTCTTCGCCTATCAGACGAACTTCCTTATCGAGGATATCCTCGTTGATCTGATAATCCATGTTTGAAATAAATAAACACCTCCGAAAAATAATACATAATGCAAAAAGTGCGGATGACGAGGCACCCGCACATAAACAACACAAATAGACCCAATTTGGGCAACTGTGGTTTTGTTGACCCTTGCGCACCATTGTGGCAGGGTGAGGACGGATACCAACCGAACCTACTTCTTTCTACTGTGTTATAATAACAGTATGTCAGGAGATTGTCAAGTGATTTTTGCTGCTTTGATATTGCCCCGCAAATACAGGTCCTCTTAATACTTGAATTGCCGCGACGTTTTATTTATAATTTTTATAATTAATTTTCAGTAACTAATACGGAGGAAGCCATGCACAGTATTTCTTTCAATTCACAAAGCGGACTTGACCGCCTGCCCTCGGGAGCTGTTTGCGCGGAAACGAAAATAAGGGTCGGCCTTCGAATATTGGAAGAATTCGGCGCAAACGCCGTAACGCTTGTGCTAAAAAGCGACGATAGCGGCTCCGAAAGGGCGTTTCCTCTGGAAAAGGTCTGGAGCGAGAAGGGATACGACCGTTTTGAAGGCGACTTTGATTCCGGCGCGGCGGGGCTGTACTGGTACCATTTCCGCTGTGAAGCCGAAGACGGATTTCATCTCATTGAAAAGTCCGGCAAAGAGGCGCGCTTCTGCGACAGAGTATCCTCTTTTTGGCAGCTTACTGTCTATGACAGGAATTTTTCAACACCCGACTGGATAAAGGGCGGGGTATTCTATCATATATTTGTCGACAGGTTTTTTAAGGGCGCAGACCGGCCACACCATCAAGGTTCAGTCTTTCGCTCCGACTGGGGCGGAGCTCCCCGTTACCAGCCCGACGAGTACGGCGAAATCAGGAACAACGACTTTTTTGGAGGTAATCTGGACGGCGTAATTGCAAAGCTTCCATATCTACACGAGCTTGGAGTTAGCTGCATTTATCTCAGTCCAATATTCGAGGCCAGCTCAAATCACAAATACGACACCGCCGACTATATGGAAATCGACCCGTCCTTCGGAGACGACGAGACCTTCGCTCTGCTGTGCACCGAGGCCGAAAAGCTGGGTATCCGCATAATCTGCGACGGCGTCTTCAACCACAGCGGAGCCGACTCGGTCTATTTCGATAAGTTCGGCCACTACGGAGGCAATGGAGCTTACAACTCAAAAAGCTCCCCATATTACAAATGGTACAGCTTCGCAAACTGGCCGGACGATTACGACTGCTGGTGGGGGATAAAGAACCTTCCACGATTACGGGTGGACGAAGAGAGCTGCCGAGATTTCATCTTAGGCAGAGACGGAGTGCTGGAAAAGTGGATGTCGCTCGGCTGCAGCGGCTGGCGTCTGGATGTGGCGGACGAACTTACAGAGAGCTTTCTTTGCGCTCTGCGGTCACTAGTCAAGGAGCATGACAGCGGGCAGCTTATCATCGGCGAGGTCTGGGAGGACGCCTCCAATAAAATTGCATACGGCAGACGCCGTCACTATTTCCTCGGAAAAGAACTGGACGGCGTGATGAACTATCCCCTGAAAAACGGCATTATCAACTATGTCATGACCGGCAACGCGGAGAACCTGCGCGAAGTCGTCGAGACACTCTGCGAAAACTACCCAAAGCCCGCGCTGGACTGCCTTATGAATATTCTCGGAACCCACGATACGGAGCGTATCATCACAGTCCTCGGCGGCAGGCGTTACAGCTCGCGCGATGAGCGCGCAAACGCCTTTCTGACAGGGTATGAATACGAAAAAGCACGGGAGAAGCTGTATATAGCCTCCCTGCTGCAGTTCACCCTTCCGGGAGTTCCATGTATCTTCTACGGCGATGAGGCAGGGCTGCAGGGCTACGAGGACCCCTTCTGCCGCAGATGCTTTCCCTGGGGAAATGAGGACGCAGAGCTCACTCATTGGTATAAAGCGCTGGCACGGCTCCGCCGCGAGACACCCGCGCTGCACGGCGGAGACTACCAAACGCTCACTGCAAAAGATGGGCTTTACACTTTCAGAAGGAGTGGAAGCGGACAAATTGTATATGTGTCCGCAAACCTAGGCCGTGAAGATCATGCCGTATCTGCCCCAAGGAGCGCGGCAGTATCTATAATGCGCCGCTGTAAAATGGCCCGCGACGGCCGGCTTATAATCGAGCCTATGGGCTGTCTTGTTTTGAAGGAGCCGTAGCCCTTATAAGGTCTCCGGCTCGGCTTTTGTTTCGCAGTATACGCAGCGGTATATGCCGTTTTCCCTGTCGACCAGCTTAAAGGAGTGCACTATCTCCTGCTCAATGGAGCTTATACAGCGGGGGTTTTTGCACTTTATGACCCCGTCTATATGGTCGGGCAGTTCCATATGCTTTTTCTCGACTATCTTTCCGTCCTTCACGATATTGACCGTTATGGTCGGGTCAATGTAACCGAGAATGTCCATATTGATGTCCAATTGCGAGTCTATTTTGATTATATCCTTCTTGCCGGCTTTTTTGCTTGAGGCATTTTTAATGATCGCCACAGAACAGTCAAGCTTTGAGAGCTCCAGTATGTGGTATATCTCCATGCTCTTGCCCGCCGTTATGTGGTCGATAACGATGCCGTTCCTGATAGAGTCTATAGTCATATCATTCAACCCCCAGCAGTTTAAGAATAAGTGCCATTCTGATATACTTACCGTACAATGCCTGCTTGAAGTAGCAGGCGCGCGGGTCTTCGTCCACTGCCCGCTCGATCTCGTTTACTCTCGGCAGCGGGTGCATTATACAGAGGTCGGGTTTGGCGTCCTGAAGCCTGTCCGCCGTCAGTATAAAGGCGTCCTTTAGGCGCATATAGTCCGCCTCGTTGAAAAAGCGCTCTCTCTGAACACGCGTCATGTATAGTATATCGAGTTCGGGAAGCTCGTCCCAACTGCTGGTCTCAACATAGGGTATGTTTTTCCCGTCAAGCACGTCTTTTTTGATGTACTCCGGTACGCACAGCTCCTCGGGAGAGATGAGCACAAAGCTGATCCCCTCATATCTGGACATCGCCTGTATGAGGGAGTGGACCGTTCTGCCGAATTTCAGGTCGCCGCAGAAGCCGATCTTCAGGTCGCTGAGCCTGCCCTTCTCACGGTATATTGTCAGCAGGTCAGTGAGCGTCTGGGTCGGGTGGTTGTGCCCGCCGTCGCCCGCATTTATAATGGGAATTGGCGCAGCCTGGGCTGCTACCATCGGAGCGCCCTCTTTCGGGTGTCGCATTGCAATAATATCGGCATAGCAGCTTATCGTGCGCGCCGTATCCGCCACGCTTTCGCCCTTTGCGGCCGAAGAGCTGTTTGCCTCGGAAAAGCCGAGTACACTGCCGCCCAGTTCCAGCATAGCCGCCTCAAAGCTCAGTCTCGTTCTTGTTGAAGGTTCAAAAAAGCAGGTCGCAAGTTTTTTGCCTTTACATTTTTCGCTGTACGCCACAGGGTCTTCGATTATTTTCTCTGCAATTGCTATTAGCTCCGCCAGCTCCTCTTTCGACAGATCCGTTATGCCAATCAGGTCTTTTTTCATTCTGCGCTGCCTCCAATCCAGCTGTCATCAGTGGGGTCGTCTCTGAATTTCAATACTCTGGCAATATCGGTTTCGGGTATATAGCCCTGCTCCGCCGCCGCCTTTGCAATCTCGTCGAGGTAAGTCAGACTGTAGTTTGTGACATTCGCCTCGCTAAGGCGCTCAAGCCCCTTTTTCATCCCGTATGTGAATATGCTGACTACCCCGAGTACATCCGCGCCCGCGTCACGCAGCACCTCCACAACTTCCAGCACGCTGCCCGCCGTGGATATGAGGTCCTCTACCACTACCACCTTGTCCCCAGTGTTCAGCTTTCCCTCGATCCGGTTTTTTCGCCCGTGGTCCTTTGCCCCGGAGCGGACATAGCCCATCGGCAGGTTTAGGATGTGTCCCACGATTGCTGCGTGGGCGATGCCCGCCGTACTGGTGCCCATCAGCACCTGACATGACGGGAACTTCTCTCTCACCTTCTGCGCTAGCGCATTTTCAATGCGCGTGCGGACTTCCGGCGCGGTCAGCGTTAGCCGGTTGTCACAGTAGATCGGACTTTTGATGCCGCTCGCCCATATAAACGGCTCCTCCGGTCTGAACATCACCGCCTCGATGCTAAGCAGGTCTTTTGCAATTTCCTTTGACATATTCTTTCCTCTCCGTCTATCCTAAGAACTCGTCTATGGCCCGCTCATAAGCCAAAACGGGGTCTTGCGCCTGTGTTATCGGTCTGCCCATTACGATATAATCGCTGCCGAGCTCGCGAGCTCTCGACGGCGTTGTGACACGCATCTGGTCGTCCGCCTTCCCGTCTGAAAAACGCACGCCTGGCGTGACCGTCAGAAAGCCTGCACCGCAGCGTGTCTTTACGATTCCCGCCTCAAGCGGAGAGCACACCACACCGTCCAGACCCGCATCTCTCGCATTTTCGGCATAGTGCATAACGACCTCGTCGAGCTGTTTTGATATGAGAAGCTCATTCCGCATACGCGTCTCGTCGGTAGAGGTTAGCTGCGTCACGGCGACAAGCAGCGGCCTTCTCCCGTCCGTGCGAGTGAGCCCCTCAATCGCTGCCGACATCATATCCTTTGTACCGGCGGCGTGGACATTGCACATATCTATATCCAGTGCGCTGAGAACCGCCATGGATTTTTTCACCGTATTGGGTATATCGTGGAGCTTCAGATCGAGAAATATCTTGTGTCCGCGGGCTTTTATCTCCCGAACGATCTCTGGACCCTCAGCGTAAAAGAGCTCCATGCCTATCTTCACAAAGGGCTTTTTATCCTCGAACTTGTCCAGAAACTCCATTACGGCTCCCCTGCCCGAAAAATCGCAGGCTATGATAACATCCTTAGCCATATTCTATCCTTTCTCAATGCGCCGCGCCGGTTATATCGGTGAGGCGCTCAATTCCGTATCTGTCCATTACTCGCGGCAAATCTTCTATGATCTCCTTACAGGCGTAAGGGTTTACAAGGTTTGCAGCGCCCACCTGAACCGCGGTCGCACCGGCCACCATCATCTCTATTACATCCTCGGCGCTGGATACTCCGCCCATGCCGATTATCGGGACTTTAACAGCCTCATAAACTTTATAGACCATACCCAGAGCCACCGGGAAGATCGCGGGCCCCGAAAATCCGCCAAACTTGTTTGCAAGCACCGGTTTTTTTGTTTTCAGGTCTATACGCATACCCAGTAGCGTGTTTATAAGGCTTATTCCGTCCGCACCGGCATCTTCGCAGGCTCTGGCGATTTCGGTTATATCTGTAACGTTGGGGCTGAGCTTTATATATATCGGTTTTCCTGTTGCAGCCCTGACCGCTTTTGTGACCTCGGCCGCCCCCTCGGGTGTCAGTCCAAAGCTCATTCCGCCGTGCTGCACATTTGGGCAGCTCACATTGACCTCTATTATTCCCACCTGTTCCTGCTCGTCCATCGCGCGTGCGCAGGCGATATATTCCTCCAAGGAAAAGCCGCTAATATTCGCTATCACGGGCTTTCTGTATATCTGTGCAAGCCTCGGCAGCTCATATTTGCAGACAGCATCAAGGCCCGGGTTTTGCAGACCCACGGAGTTCAGCATCCCGGAAGGGCACTCGGCAATACGCGGTGTGTCGTTCCCGAAACGAGGCTCGGAGGTAGTACCCTTAAAGGACAGGCTGCCGAGGATGTTTATATCATATATCTCGGCAAACTCGGCTCCGTAGCCAAAGGTGCCGCTGGCAGGTATTATTGGATTGTCCAGTTTTATACCAGAGAGCAACACTTCCATGTTCACCATAATATCTCCCCCTTCGTGAGGACAGGCCCGTCCTTGCAGATCCGCTTGCTACCGTATTTTGTTTTGCAGGAGCAGCCCATGCACGCGCCAAAGCCGCAGCCCATACGCTCCTCGAAGCTGAATTGACCGTCGGCCTCCGTTGCAAGGTATACTGCTTTGAGCATCGGCTCCGGCCCGCAGGCGCAGGTGTAGTCATATTCGCCACAGTTTTTCATGGCTTCAGTTACAAAGCCCTTTATGCCGTATGAGCCGTCAACGGTAGTTATGTCAACCGATATGCCCAGTTTTCTGAATTCATCTTCAAAAAACACCTCAGACTCCGTGTTAAAGCCCAAAATCACTTTTGGCGTTCTATCCCTCTCTATCAGCTGCTTAGCCAGCAGGTACATAGGCGGCACTCCGGCCCCTCCCCCGATAAGCAGCGGTTTTTCTCCGGCCTTCTCAAGGTCATAGCCGTTGCCGAGTCCCGTAAGTAGATCCAGCGTTTCGCCGCGGCGCATCCTGCTCATCTGCTCCGTACCTCTGCCCACGACCTTGTAAACCAG
>JAAYCC010000122.1 GCA_012729875.1 Clostridiales bacterium
CGGGCAAATATTTTGTATGAGGCTGCAGAATATGGGCGTAAAGACGCTTATCTGTACAGATATATCCAGAGACGGCGCGCTGCGGGGCATTAACGAGGCGCTCTACAGGGATATGACTGCCGGTCTGTCTGTTGATATTATTGCCTCGGGCGGTGTGACGACTATTAACGATCTGCTAAAGCTCTCACAGATTGGAGTGGCGGGGGCTATCGTGGGAAAATCCATATATACTGGCAGTATTGACCTTAAAAAAGCGATAGAAGCTGTAAAAAAGGCGGAGAGCAGATGATTACCAAAAGAATTATCCCCTGCCTGGACGTGCGCGACGGACGCGTGGTCAAGGGAGTTAACTTTGAGGGCCTTAACGATGTCTCCTCACCTGTGGAGCTCGGCAGATACTACAGCGACAGCGGAGCCGACGAACTGGTGTTCTATGATATAACAGCATCCAGCGAGGGGCGGCGGCTTTTTACCGATATCCTCCGTCAGGTAGCGGAGCAGATATTTATTCCTCTGACTGTCGGCGGTGCGATCAGCACTGTGGACGACTTTGACCGCGTGCTGAAATGCGGCGCGGACAAGGTGAGCGTCAACTCGGGCGCTATACGCGACCCCGATCTCATATACAGGGCCGCCAAGAAATACGGGGAACAGTGCGTTGTCCTCTCGGCGGATGTAAAGCGGGTGGACGGCAGGTTTACGCTCTTTGCCAGAGGGGGACGCGAAAATACGGGTATTGACGCTATTGATTGGATTAAACGCGGTGCAGAGCTGGGAGCCGGTGAAATCGTCCTCAACAGCATAGACACAGACGGCGTTAAGGGCGGCTTTGATCTTGAAATGCTTGCGGCTGTCTGTGAGGCGGTGTCCGTACCTGTCATAGCTTCGGGGGGCGCCGGCAGCATCGCGGACTTTGTGGAGCTTTTTAATACTCTTCCAAAGGTGGATGCAGGGCTTGCGGCCTCTATCTTCCACTTTGGAGAGGTAACTATTCCGGAACTCAAGCGCGAGCTTCGCGCTAACGGTATCCCGGCCAGACTATAGAAAATTGGTGATACGATGCTGAATATCGAAGAACTGAGATTTGACGACAAGGGTCTCATTCCTGCGGTTGTTGTGGACAGCGTAAGCAAAAAGGTGCTGATGCTTGCATATATGAACCGGGAGAGCCTTGAAATAAGCATGAGAGAGGGGCGTACCTGCTTTTGGTCACGTTCGCGTCAGGAGCTCTGGCGCAAGGGCGGGACAAGCGGAAACGTTCAGGAGATTGTGGATATAACAGCGGACTGCGACAGGGATACTCTGCTGCTGCAGGTCAAAAAGGCCGGGCCGGCGTGCCATCTCGGAAACGACAGCTGCTTTGTTGACAAGGTCTTTGAAAGCGAAACTCTGCAGAGCTTTTCGACAGATAGACTCTATGAGCTTATTAGCGGCCGCAAGACAGAGGGCAAGGACGGCTCATATACCACCTACCTCTTTGAAAAAGGGATAGACAAGATCCTAAAAAAGGTTGGCGAAGAGTGTACAGAGGTCATTATTGCCGCAAAGGGCGGAGACAGAGCCGAGACAATTTACGAGGTGGCGGACCTCTATTACCATGTTATGGTCATGATGGTAGAGCTGGGAATCAGCAACGAGGACATAACAGAGGAGCTTGCCTCGCGCCATGTAATAGACAAAAAGGTCAAGCAGGAAAAAATGGTTTAAGCAGCAGGGAGCTATAAAAACCTCCGGAGAAGTATCTTCTCCGGAGGTTTTTATAGCAATAATTATCTCATTAGTTCGTCAGCCTATATTCTATCCACCTGATAAGCAGCACTGCCAGCCGCTCCAGAAGGAGGGAGACAACGACAACTACCAGTGTGTAGGCGAATAGCTGAGATGTGTCGAGATAGAGCTTTGAGTCGTAGATTTTCTCTCCTATTGAGCCGGAGGCTATGCCGATGACCTCGGCTGAGATGCCCGCTTTCCAGGAGATGCCGATACCGACCTCGCAGGCGGAGCGTGCGAAGGGCGAGACATAGGGCAGATAGATAAAGCGGAAGCGGTCGCTGTTCCGCATACCGAAAACGTTTGCCGCTTCGAAGCGCTCCGGCTCCACGCTCTCAAGACCGGCGAGGATATTTGTATAGAACACCGGCAGAACCATGAGAAAGGATATGAGCGCCGACAGGTTTTTTGAGCCTACAAGCAGCAGGGCGATTACTACAAAGGACGCAACGGGGGCCGCCTTGACAGCGCCCATCAGTGGGTGCAGCAGCGTTTTGACAAGACGCAGCTTATATGCGGTAACCGAAAGCGCCGAGCCGATTACGGCGGCGCAGAGAAAGCCTGCGCCTATACGCAGAAATGAGAAACCGACGATGTGGTAGAATTCTGAAGAGCCCAAAAGCCCATACAGGGTTTTGAGGACCTGTATGGGCGAGGTGAGGAAAAGCTGCTGTGAGATGAGACGAGCCGCTATTTCCCAGACGACGAGCCAGAAAAGGATGCTCGCCGCCACTGTTATTTTAGCTTTATTCCGCTGTGTAGAAGAAGTTTTCATCTGGTAATGCTCCGCCTAGAGCGGCGGGATTTTGGGCAAAGAGCACGCCGAGATAGGCGTTTATGTCTGTCTTCATCTCGTTGCCTGTCTCAAAGACTATGTTGCAGTAGGGGAGGGCTTTAACGGCTATGGGAGCTTTGGGCACGATCCCGGCTGCCGCGATAAGCTCCGCCGCCTCCTCGGTGTTGGCGTTTACCCACTCGGTGGATTTGGCATAGTCGGCCAGTAGTGCCTCTATCAGCTCAGGATTTGCCTCGGCAAATTCCCTGCGTACGACGAGGACGCCCGTTACCATTTTACCTTCAAGGTCTGCGTTGCTCCACTCCTCCGTTAGGTCAAGGGCGATACGCGCGTTTTCATTGTTCATCAAAACGGTGGTAGCGTATGGCTGCGGCAGAACGGCAACGGCGCCTTCAGCCGCCGTTTCGCCGGTCAGATATGCGGCGATCTCGGTGGCCTCTGATTTGTACTCTACAGTTACATCGGTCTGAGGGTCTATGCCGCTTGCTGTGAGTATGGCGTTTAATACATATTCGGGAGTCGTGCCCTTGCCGGTGGAATAGATGGTCTTACCCTTCAGATCCGCAACGGTAGAAATTGTATTGCCGACTTCGATGACATTCAGAACGCCCAAAGTGTTGATAGCGGCAGCCTGAATTTCGCCCTCGGTCTTGTTGTAGAGGATAGAGGCGAGATTGCAGGGGATAGCTGCTATATCCAGATCACCGCTAATGAGAAGCGCGCTTATTTCGTCTGCGGTGCCGTATATGGTGTTGTTTACCTTATAGCTGAGAGTGTCGGCTGAGGCGTCGTCAAGAAGCTTTATAAGCCCCATGGTGGTGGGGCCCTTTAGAGTTCCCATATTGACGCTGCCGAGGTCTGTGGGTTCTGCGCTGACATTTTCCGAAGGGTTTGCGGACTCTGCGGTATCTGCGGTTTTAGCACAGCCCGCGAACATTGCGATCAAAACTGCGATTGCCGCAATGATTGTTAAGGACCTTTTCATTTTTGTTTCTCCTTTTCAAGCATATGGTATGTAGCGACTGTTGATTTCACAATACAAATATAGTATTATTTTGCTGATATGTATGTTGCCTCTGCAACGGAACGGAGGGCAGCGATGCCTTTTTCAGAAAAACAGCTAAGTATACTGTCCTGTTCGCCGCTTTTCATGGGGGTGGATATTTCAGAGATAAACAGTTTTCTCACAAATGTAGGCGCGTCGCCTTCCCACCACTCAGCAGGCGAACAGCTTGTGTGTCAGGACGAGGCCCAGTCGGCAATACACATAGTTCTGAGCGGGAAGGCGGTGGGTGAAAGGCTCCTCTCCGACGGTAGGGCCGTCATAGTAAACGAGTTTGAAGCAGGAGAGGTTTTCGGCGATATGCTCTCGGGAGCGGAAGAAAAAAGCCCGGTCACAGTGTCCGTGAGCGAGGACGGAGAGATCCTGCGATTGCCGTTTTCGGCGCTTATCAGCCAGTGCGAAGGCCATACCGCAACACGGGAGAAGGTTATAAGAAATCTTATTACGGAGATAGCCGACAAGTATTTTGCCCTGCAGGGGAGACTGGACATGCTGCTGTGTTCCAGTCTGCGGGGGAAAATCGCCAAATACCTTATTGATCAGCGCGAAAAACATGGGACAGATTCGTTTGTTGTGCCTCACAGCCGCGAGGAGCAGTCCCGCATACTCAACTGTGACCGTTCGGCTCTCTCCCGCGAGCTGTCCCGCATTAAGCATGAGGGAATAATATCCTACAACGGTAGACATTTCGAAATTAAAGACCCGGCGGTGCTGAAAGCATTATAGGCCGAAGCTACAGTTTCTATAAATAATTTGCGATGCTGCAGCTTTTCGATATTATTTCGGGGGAGAAAAGAGGGGGATGCTGAGGAAAAGGCCGCAGGAAAAAGCAAAAAGCCAGTCCGAAGACTGGCTTTAATAAATGGAGCGGGCAACGAGATTCGAACTCGCTACCTCCACCTTGGCAAGGTGGCGCTCTGCCAAATGAGCTATGCCCGCAAGCTTAACGCGAAGCTTATTATACCAAAATTTCGCGCCTTGTCAAGAGAAGGTTTACGTTTTTTGCTAAATTTCATCATTTGCCTGTTTGACACGCGCCGGTATTTTGTTATAATCAGAGAAACCTATGATTGGAGTGATTTTTGTGAACTGGGAAGATTTCAAGGCCTCGCTGGCAACTGTTACCCTGGGACCAATAGCGCTGCTTCCGGTACTGTCCGCGCTGCTTCTGTTTCTGGTCTGTTATATTGTGATGAAGATACTGAACAAGGTCATCTGCAAGCTTCTGGAACGCAGCAGAATGGAACCTGCGCTCAAGAACTTCGTCCGATCTCTCTCCAAGGTCCTTCTGTGGATAATTTTGATTATTATAGTGGCGGACAAGCTGGGCATTCAGACGACGTCCTTTGTCGCTGTGCTGAGTGTTGCCGGGCTGGCACTTTCGCTGTCCCTGCAGGGCATACTGACAAATCTTTTCAGCGGCTTTACGATAATGACTACAAAGCCCTTTTCCACCGGTGACTACGTCGAAATAGACGGTGTTAACGGAACGGTCAACGAGGTCGGACTCTTTTATACCAAGATAAAGACCTTCGACAACAAGCTAATATATGTACCCAACGGGGAAGTGGTCAGCGCAAAGATAATAAACTATACCAGACAGGGTACCAGACGCGTAGACCTTAAAATCTGCGCTTCATATGAAAACTCAACGGAGCAGGTCAAGAAAGCGTTCAATGAGGCCATAGATGACGACAAGAGGATACTCAGAGATCCCGCGCCCTTTGTGAGGCTCTCTGCATACAAGGAGAGTTCAATTGAATATGAACTGCGTGTATGGACCAAGAACGAGGACTTTTGGGATGTATACTACAGTCTGCTCGAGAGCGTC
>JAAYCC010000123.1 GCA_012729875.1 Clostridiales bacterium
CCGTCTTTTGCCGTCATGGACCTCTCGTTTATCTCTGTTCGCATGGTTCTGCCGGTAGTGAGGGAGCTTATAGCGGAAGATGCCCGTGTTATCTGTCTTATAAAACCCCAGTTCGAAGCGGGGCGTGAAAAGGTGGGCAAAAAGGGCGTTGTCCGAGAAAAAAGCACACATCTGGAAGTCATAAACGAATTTCTCGCATTTGCGCCCACAGCGGGCTTTACTGTACTCGGCCTGGAGTATTCGCCCATTCGCGGGCCCGAGGGCAATATAGAGTATCTCGCATATTTGCAAAAGGGCGAAAACGCACCGGCCGTTATAGACGCAGCCTCGGTTGTGGAGGCCTCGCATAACGAGCTCGAAAAATGACCGCGGTGCCGATAGGGGGGTAATCCTATGCCTGCAGACAAGAAAAGAATCGTACTGTGTCCCAATACGGGGCGGGACCCGGATTTCGCCTTTACCCGGAAGACAAAAGCACTGCTTGAGAGCGCGGGTTACGAGGTTATAGTTTCTCCCGTCTGCCGCACTCGGGACGAATTTGACGCTCTGAAAGACGAACGCTTCCTCTCGGCTGAAGAGGCGGCGGAGAACGCGGGCCTGATGGTCACTCTCGGCGGGGACGGTACTATCCTCAAGGTGGCGAGGGCGACGATGAAGCACCCGGTACCGATAATCGGCATAAACCTCGGACACAGGGGATTTATGGCTGAGCTTGAACCGGGCGACTCGGAGCTTTTGCTTAAGGCCGCCGCAGGGGACTACACCACCATAGAGCGCATGATGCTGGATGTTGAGCTTGTCCGCGGCGGCGAGGCCGTGTATTTTGACAGCGCCCTGAACGATGCCGTTGTCAGCGGCGCTGCGACAGCCATATGGGTCTCCGCCTATGGAGACGGCTCAAAGATAACCGAGTATCTCGGCGACGGAATAATAATAGCGACGCCCACTGGATCGACGGCCTATTCGCTCTCTGCGGGCGGGCCGCTCGTCGAGCCAACGGCGGAGAACATCATCATAACTCCGATATGCGCCCATCTCATCACGGCAAAACCCTTCGTTTTAACTTCGGACAGACATGTCACAGTGACGGCCCACAAAAACAATGAAAAGCAATACTGGCTGTCGGTGGACGGCGGCAAGCCCATAATTATGCGGGACAACGACGAACTGCACGTCACAAAATCGCGCCACACGACGCTTATGGCGCACGTTTCCGACAAGAGCTTCTATGATATCGCATTTGAAAAACTGGGAGGTTAGCAATGAAATCTGCAAGACAGAAGAAAATTCTTGAGATAATAGCCGCCAAGGATGTGGAAACTCAAAATCAGCTGATTGAGGAGCTTGCCGCCCATGGCATCAAGAGCACTCAGGCAACGCTTTCGCGCGACATTAAGGAGCTTCGCCTTATGAAGGAGCTCACCGGTACGGGCAGGTACCGCTATGTCGCGTCGGGACGCGACGAGTTCACGGATTTTGACCAGCGCATAAAAACTATTTTTCGCGAGTGCGTGACGGAATATGCCACTGCCCAGAACATCCTTGTGCTCAAGACGCTGCCCGGGCTGGCGCCAGCCGCCTGCTCCGCACTGGACGCCATGGAGATAAGCGGCCTCGTCGGGACCCTTGCGGGCGACGATACCGCCTTCATAGCGATGAAGGACAACGAGACAGCGGAGCAGTTTGAGAGAGAGATCGAAAAGCTATTGTAGTTGTTTTGTGGGAGGGAAAAGACTATGCTTCAGGACCTCCATATTGAAAATATAGCAGTCATTGAACGGGCGGATATATCCTTCACACCGGGGCTTAACGTTCTGACAGGAGAGACCGGCGCGGGCAAGTCCATAATCATAGACGCGCTGCAGTCCGTACTGGGCGCGCGCACTAGCAGGGATCTGGTCCGAACCGGAGCCGACAAGGCCGTTGTGACCGCCGTGTTTGCTACCGATAGGGTTGACGAGTGGCTGAAAGAGAACGACATAGACCCCGAAGATGAGCTGATTTTGCAGCGCAGAGTTACCGGGGACGGGAAGTCGTCGTCCCGCGTAAACGGTATTCCGATGACCGCGACGCAGCTCAGGGAGCTGGCCTCCGGGCTTCTGGACATACACGGTCAGAACGACGGCCGCCAGCTGGCCGACGAGACGCGGCACAGAAAATATCTCGACAGCTACGGCGACTACGGCGAAGCTCTCGAGGCGTATAGAGATGCCTATACACAGTACAGGGCAACTAAAAAGAATATAGACCGGCTGACCATTGACGAGGCCGAAAAAGAACGTCTGACAGATAACCTGCGGCTCATGGTCTCAGAGCTCGAAGACGCCGGGCTGCGCGAGGGCGAGGAGGAGGAGCTCTCCTCAAGGCGCGAGCTTTTGAGGAACTCCGAGAAGCTCACGCAGGCTCTGGACAGCGCGTATGAACTGCTCTACGGCGGCGACGACAACGCCGTGTCTCTGGCGGAAAACGCAGCGGCAGATGCGGAGCGCGCCGCCAGGTACAGCGCGGGATTGGCGGGTGTGCAGAAGACCATAACAGATGCGGCCTTCATGCTCCGCGACTCGGCGGAAACACTGCGCGACTTTAGACGGAGCCTAGACTTCTCCCCTGAGGAGTATGACAGGCTGGAAGGCCGTCTGGCGCTTTTGAAGCGACTCGAAAGGAAATACGGGGCGGGCGGGGCGGAGCTGATCGGAAAGCTGCAGAACGCCCGCAACCGACTCGACGAGATGGAGTTTTCCGACGAAGCTCTGAGTAAGCTTACGGAGAAGCTGAAGGTGCAGAGAGATGCCGTCGTCGCCGCGGGTGAAAAGCTCAGCGCCGCAAGGCGTGAAGCGGCAGGGAGGCTTGAGCGGCAGATCGTCGCCGAACTCTCGGCGCTTTCTATGCCTGCGGTCAGCTTTGTGGTTGACATAACACCGATAGAGAATATTGACAGTTTTGATTCCACAGGTGCTGATGAAATAAGGTTTCTAATGTCCGCCAACAGGGGCGAAAAGCCCGGTCCCATAAGCAAAATTGCCTCAGGAGGCGAGCTTTCGCGTATAATGCTGGCAATGAAAAA
>JAAYCC010000124.1 GCA_012729875.1 Clostridiales bacterium
AAATACTCGCCGAGCTTGTAAAACTGTGAGGTGAATTATGGCCAAGGTCAAGGAAATCGTAAGCTATTTTGAAAAGCAGGTACCTTCGGATATTAAAATGGACTTCGACAATGTCGGACTTCTCGCAGGCACGCTCAATACAGATGTCAAGACAGCGCTGGTCGCTCTGGACATAAGCGACGAAGTCATCGACGAGGCAATCGCCTGCGGCGCCCAGATCATACTGTCCCATCATCCGATTTTCTTTGATATGAAGCAAGTGAACGACGGCAGTCTCAGCGGCAAAAAAGTCGTCAAACTCCTTCAAAACGGAATCTCCGCGTTCTGCCAGCACACTAACCTTGACAGAGCTTCCGGCGGTGTCAACGACGCACTGGCCGCAAAGCTGTCCGTCACCCCCGCAGGAACTCTCGAAGACCTCGTTACAGGGGACGGTACAAAGTACGGCATCGGGCGCTACGGCTGTCTTGACAATTACATAGAGCTGGAGGAATTTCTTATTTTTGTAAAGAGTTCCCTCGGCACCTCCGGTATAAGATACCATAACGCGGGAAAAAAAGTACACAAGGTCGCAGTATGCGGCGGCTCAGGCGGTGAGTTTGTTAAGCGCACCGCAGAGCTGGGCTGTGACACTCTGGTGACCGCGGACGTCAAATATCACCAGTTTTTGGATGCAAAAGAGCTTGGGGTAAACCTTATTGATGCGGACCACTTCTGCACGGAAAACGTAGTTGTGCCCGTATTGGCGGATATGCTGAAAAAGGGGTTCCCGGACGTGGATGTCCGAATCTCCGAAAAAAGCGTCCAGACCGTACAGTTCTTTTGAGAACGCTCCGCACTATTAAAAGAACCGCCTTATATCAAACGCCCCGGCCGCAAAACAGTATGGAAAAATACTGAGTCAGGCCGGGGTGTTTTTAGTTGTTTTGATTTTCACAGCTCTACAGGCGGTCTTTCCGGACGCCGTATGGCAGTTTGTCACCTTGCTTTTGAAGTATCAAATTTTATAACGCAATTGTGTCTTGGAAGTACCTCCGCAATTTCGGAGCAGATTATTTTTTTGAGCTCCGTCTTCCCTATTTTAACATCGTATGGTACTACAACATCGAACAGAATATTTGTATGGCTCTCACCGGGAACATATCGGAGGTCGTGAACGGAAAGCCGCTCATCTATAGCGGACAAGACAGACATAACGACGCCTTTGAGCCTCTCAAGCTCCTCGTCGTTCAGGTCTATGGGGTCAAAATGTATGACCGCTTCGCAGTTGAGCTTTGTTCCAAGCTCGTTTTCAAGATCGTCTATGATGGAGTGCGCTGTGAACACGTCTATCTCTGAGGGGACCTCCGCGTGCAGTGAGATCATCACACGCCCGGGACCGTAGTCGTGAACCACCAGATCGTGCATTCCTACAATCGGCGGATGCTGCATAACCATCTGCTCGATTTTGTATACAAATTCCTCGCTTGGAGGCGCACCCAAAAGCGGCCTTAGCGTCTCCCTTGTGGATTTAATGCCCGAATATAAGATGAATACCGCAATGAGAAGACCAGCGTAGCTGTCCAGCTGTACGCCTGTGAACTTCGAAGCCGCGAGCGAAACCAGTACAGCAAAAGTCGAGATCGTGTCGCTGAGACTGTCCACGGCCACAGCGTCCATTGCGGATGAGTGAAACAGTCTAGCAAGGCCCCTGTTATAAAGCGCCATGTAAAACTTCACAGCAATAGATGCACAGAGGATTATAACGGTCACTGCCGAGTATTCCACCGGCTTCGGATCGGCAATGCTGCGCACGGAGTTAATGCCAAGCTCCGCACCCATTATAATTATTGCAAACGAGACAACAAAGCCGGAGATATACTCAAAGCGGCCATGCCCAAAAGGGTGTTCTATGTCCGGCTTCTTGCCCGAGAGTTTGAACCCCACCAGCATTATTATGGACGAGCCGGCATCCCCAAGGTTGTTGAAAGCATCGGCAATAATAGCGACAGAGCCGCCCACAAGTGCCACGATGAGCTTTCCTGCAAACAGCAGCAGATTGAGGATTATACCGACGATCCCGCTGAGGGCACCGTATTTTTC
>JAAYCC010000005.1 GCA_012729875.1 Clostridiales bacterium
TCCTCAACTCCTACGATCTCGGCAGGGTAGGATTCGCCGTTATAGAGTATTACAGATACGTCATAACCCTCTTCATAGGCTTTTTCGATAACATGGTAGTTGGTTACTATATAGCCGTCGTCCGTTATGACAAACCCGGAACCGGAGACCGCGTTGGACGTCTTAATACCCAGGAAGTTGGTATATGTTATCTCGGTTGTCACGCCCACCGCCTGCTGACACCCAAGAGTGTATATTTCGGAGCCGGAGAGTATGCTGCCGGGGGCCGCGGGTGATTTAGCGCTCCTGTCGCCGTTCGTCGGAGACTTTGCAATGTTCAGTCCGCTGCTGTCTCCGCTTGTTGCGGTCTGACTGTCAATGTCCGGCATGATTTTCCAAACGACAACGCCCCCTATTGCCCCACCGAGCAGGGCGCAAATCAGACACACGGCGATAAGCCTGCCGATACCGCCCTTTTTCTCCTTCTTCTCCTTCTTCTCCTTCTTCGGCTTCTTGTTCTCAGCTTTCACGTCAGCCGTATAAGGAGAGCCGGAATTATCATCTTCGGTGCGGTAGTTAGCGTCGATATAGGTCGGGTGTGGTATGTTTTCCCGCGAGTACCTGTATTCCGTATCACCGGAATTATTCTCGGAAAAATTCCCTTTTTCGTTCATATACGATAACCTCCCTATTATTACCTTTCGTCAATTTCTTTTGTTGTTATAGTATCTGCAATTTGTTACAGCATGATGAACAAAAACATAATATTTTTTGAATTGCTTGTTTGTGTTTACAAATTGCGCATAATTCTTTATAATACAGAGCGTAATCAAAATTAATTTGAGGTGGTAAAATGGAGCGCTCCTTCGGAACGGTTTTGTCGGAGCTTCGCCGCGCAAAGGAACTCAGCCAGCGCAAGCTCGCGTCAGACCTTCACATAAGTCAGGCGCTGCTGTCCCACTATGAAAACGGGACCCGGGAACCGGGGTTGCCGTTCGTCTGCCGGGCCTGTGACTATTTCGGCGTTTCTGCGGATTTCATCTTAGGCAGGACAGAGACATGCAACAGTCAGGGCAATTCCTCCGCCGCTCTGAAAGAGCTGGAAATATGTCTTATGAAAGCAGAAGACCTCTCTGCCCGCGAAGCGGCCCGCGACTATGTCGACGCCGCCGCGAGACGCATGAGCGCAAGGCTTTCCGGCAGCATGGACGAACTATATCTCGCTGAGCAAAATGCAAAAATGTCCGGCGCGGAGCTCCATGTCATCCGCGCGCGGAAATAATCCTAAACGGAGAGAATATATGACAGACCAAAACAACATCAGAAACTTCTCTATAATCGCCCACATTGACCACGGCAAATCCACGCTTTCCGACCGTCTCATCGAGCTTTGCGGCGCTGTGACCCAGCGCGAGATGGCCGATCAGCTTCTGGACAACATGGACTTGGAGCGCGAGCGCGGCATCACGATCAAGGCACGTGCCGTGAGACTCGACTACACCGCAGACGACGGAAAGACCTATATCCTCAACCTTATAGACACCCCCGGCCATGTAGACTTTAACTATGAGGTCTCCCGTTCCCTCGCGGCCTGCGAGGGGGCAGTCCTTGTTGTAGACGCCGCTCAGGGCGTCGAAGCGCAGACCTTGGCAAACACCTATCTCGCAATGGACCACGACCTTGCGATACTTCCCGTTATAAACAAAATCGACCTGCCCTCCGCCGAGCCGGAGCGTGTAAAGCACGAGATAGAGGACATCATCGGCATACCCGCTATGGACGCCCCTGAGATCAGCGCCAAAAACGGCATAAACATAGAATCCGTACTTGAAGACGTGGTCAAAAACGTCCCCGCGCCTACGGGGGACCCCAACGCCCCGCTGAAAGCCCTCATCTTCGACAGCCAGTACGACCCCTATGTGGGCGTCATAGTATATTTCCGTATAATTGACGGCAGCCTCAAGGCAGAGCAGAGAGTGAAGCTCATGGCCTCCGGGGCGGAATATGAGGTCCTGGACTGCGGCCATCTTGAGCCTCTGGGCATGGAGTCCTGCAAGGCGCTCTATACAGGCGAAGTCGGTTGGTTCACGGCCTCCATTAAAAATGTGAAGGACACCCAGGTCGGCGACACCATAACCGA
>JAAYCC010000125.1 GCA_012729875.1 Clostridiales bacterium
CGTTCGTCGCCTTTTCCTCTGACGCGGTCTTGAGTATCCACTTGGGGCTGATGCCGCGCAGCAGAACTGCCTTGCTGCAGGATATAAGGCTTCCAAACCAGTGCATTTTGGCTCCTGTGTGGTAAAGGGGCGGCATACACAGAAAGCAGTCGCCATATTTTTGACCGTGGTGCTTCTGCTCCGTAAAGGCGGAGTGTGTGAGGCTGCGGTGCTTGTGAAGTATCGCCTTTGGAAAGCCGGTGGTGCCGGAGGAGAAGTATATGGCGGCATAATCGTCGTCGTCAATCTGAACGGGTGGCCTCCGGCTGGAGCAGTAGCTCATGAAGTGGTAGTAGCTCTCCGCCCACTCCGGACACTCTTTTCCGACAAAGTAAAGCTTGTGTATTTTGGGCATCTCGGCTTTGATGCTGTCTATACGGTCTAAAAATTCGGGACCAAAGACCAAGAGCGAGCAGTCGGCGAGATCAACACAGTATTCTATCTCATCAGCGGTATAGCGGTAGTTGAGCGGCACGACGACGGCACCGGCCTTGAGTATGCCGAAGTATACAGGCAGCCACTCAAGACAGTTCATAAGCAGTATTCCGACCTTGTCCCCGCGCTTTATGCCGTTTGCAAGCAGAAGATTGGCAAAACGGTTGGCTCGGCAGTTGAAGTCCAGCCAGCTTATTTCGCGGTGGTAGGTATTTTCACCGTAGTTGCTCTCAACAAGATTAAATTCCCTCCACGACTCCGGAGCATTGGGCCTGTCTTCGTGCTCCGGGTTGATTTCCACAAGCGCCGTTTCATCGGGGTGCTCTCTTGCGTTTCTCTCCAAAAAATCTGTAATGGGCATGGTATATCTCCTTAGAATCATAAAAAGTAACGCCCTTCGGAAATCCGAAGGGCGATAAAAATTCGCGGTACCACCTTGGTTTGCGGTTCGCTCACGCGCTGCCGCCTTAACGGGTCTGAGAGACCCCGACACTTGTAACGGATGTCGAACCGCCGCCGCCTACTGGGCATAGACGCTGTTCAGAGCGGAGCTAAAGGATGTATTCGCCAAAACTTCTCCGTGCGCCTCTCATCAGCCGGCGGCTCTCTGTCCGGATCCAGTTATGGTTACTTGTTCCTTATCATGGCCTTTTTGATATGCCAATAATATTAATATAACGACGGGAAATTGTCAATAGCGATATAAAAATTCATTTCTCAATTGGCGGAGGCTGCAGGGGCTCCTTTGAGGAGAAATCCATTTTTTTGCCCTCGGGAGGGTAGGTGACTCTGACAAATTCTAAAATAAATTTTTTTGAAAAGTCGGCGAAATCCTGCGTGGCTGGTCTGTCTTTTGGTGCAGTGCTGTAACTGATGCCGATATAGCCCTTTGCATCCGGGAGGTCGACATTGACGCAGTATTGTAAAAGGCTGGGATTGCTGAAGGCCTGCCAAAGGGGTATTATGGCATAACCGAGACCGTCCTTTACGGCGTGGATAAGAAGATTCATATCATTGGACTCGCAGACGATCTGAGGTCTATAGCTGTATTTCTCAAAGACACGGTCCAGGTTTATGCGAAGAGCGGAGCCCTTAGGCGTTGTGACAAGGGATTCGCCCTCAAGGTCTTCAAAGTTGACACTGTCTCTGCCGAGGAGCGGGTGACTGGGTGGAAGCAGAACGCAGACATATTCGCAGAAAATGAGTTCGGATTTAATTCCCTTAATAGGGTCGTCCATAATTGGTGGGGAGGAGAACGCAAAATCCGCAGTGCCGTTTATAAGAGCGCTGATTATGTCTCCGGAATATGCAAAATCGATGGAAAGGGTATATTCCGGATGCTCCTTCTGAAAAGCAATGACCATATCCGGGGAATAGGAGCTGATGTTAGAGAGGATACGGATGGTCTTGTCGCGGCGGTCGAGTAAATAGTCCATCTGGGCGTAGAGGTTATCCACGTCGTTCAGCACCTTCTTTGCTTGAACATAGAAGGCGTGTCCGTATTCATTCAGCTTGATCTTTCTGCCGATGTTGTCGAAAAGAGCGACGCCTATCTCATTTTCAAGCTGGCCGATTATTTTTGTGAGGAAGGGCTGCGATACACCCAGTTGATCGGCGGCTTTGGTGACGTGCTCAAGCTCCGCCGTTAAGCAAAAGTATCGCAGATCTCTTATCTCCATAACTACCTCCATACCGTATCGCATTCTTATGCGGGAGTAAAGCTTACATAATTTGATTTACCTTCTTTCAGCTATCTCGATTATAAAACAAAAACACTTGAAAAAACATAGTGTAACTTTCCAAAAATAATTATTTTTTTATGGTAAACTATCTATTTAAATGTATTTTAGGTGATTTTCTACGTTTCTGTTAAAAACTATCCTGATATCGGAGCGTTTTTTGCGCTCTTTATCATAAGCAGGGACGGCTATCAACTTATAACCAGTTTCCTATTTATCATATATCTGACAAAGTATTTTTCATTATTCAGATGTTATGTTATTATACAATCGTAGAATGAGATAGGTATGTGACTGAGTTATTGGAGATCACGCCATGAGCTATATTGACTATCAAAAAAAATTCGTCACTTTAACGAAGGCCGCTGAAGCGGTACAGTCCGGAGATGTTATCTGGATCGGCAGCACGCTTAGCATTCCGATTACATTTCTCGACAGGCTTGCGGCCCGTGCCGACGCGCTTAAAAATGTAACTCTCATAGGCAGTATGTTTGTCCGTAGCCACGTTTTGTTCACAGATCTGCGGTATCAGGATTCTTTCAAGGTCATATCCATAGTCGGCAGACAGATGATGCCGAAGGCTATGGCGAATGTACAGTTTATCTATAATGCAGGAGGCTCCGTTATAGAGAACATCTGTATGAAATACGGCATTAACGCGCTCGCGGTAGAGGTCTGCCCTACAGATACCAATGGCATATGTGGTTTCGGAGCTTTTGGTACACACATGACCTCATATGTAAACAGCTATGAAGGCATTAAAAAAAGGATAGTCATCATAAACGATTTCCAACCGGAGGGCGGGAAAGACGAGCGTGACTTCGTGGACCTTTCATCTTGCGACTTTATAGCAATCAGCCACCATAAGCTCTTTTCGACGGATGAGCATGACGCCCCACAGCCTTAAGAGCATTGATATTTTTCCTTTTCCTTCATTTCCCATACAAATCCCCCAGAAGTAAGCCCCGGTCCGGGGCTTACTTTGATTTTTAGTAACAAAAAAATATTTTACGATTTCTGATGACATATGTACATATTTTTGGTATTATATGATTTAGCTAAATACTGTTATATATGGATTGACACAAAGCTGTTGTAAATATGAAAGGAGAAAAGCCATGGGTCTTTTAAAAGCGGGAGTAGGGGCGCTCTCGGGCGTACTCGCCGACCAGTGGAGAGAGTATTTCTACTGCGGATCACTGGATCAGGACGTGCTGGTTGCAAAGGGAGAGAAGCGCAGCGGACGCCGCAGCTCTAATACCAAGGCGAGCGATAACATCATTTCCGACGGATCCATTATCGCCGTAAACGACGGACAGTGCATGATGATAGTCGAGCAGGGTAAGATAGTCGAGTTCTGTGCCGAACCGGGCGAATTTGTCTATGACAGCTCAACAGAGCCCAGTGTCTTTTTCGGAAAGTTCGGACAGTCCCTAGGCGACTCTTTCAAAACGCTTGGCAAGCGCTTTACCTTCGGCGGCGACACGGCAAAGGATCAGCGCGTATACTACTTCAACACCAAAGAGATCGTCGGGAACAAATACGGCACGACAAATCCTGTTCCTTTTCGTATTGTAGACAGAAATGTCGGCTTGGATATTGACATTGCCATACGCTGCCACGGCGAATACTCCTACAAAGTAATTGATCCCATGCTTTTCTACGCAAACGTCTGCGGCAACGTGGACTCCGAGTACAGGCGCGACGAGATCGACAGCCAGCTCAAAGCCGAGCTTCTGACCGCACTGCAGCCGGCGTTTGCTAAGATTTCAGAGATGGGTATTCGGTACAGCGCTCTGCCCGGACATACTATGGAGATGGCCGACGCCCTGAACGAAGTCCTCTCCGAGAAGTGGACACAGCTCCGCGGCCTCAGAATCATATCCTTTGGCATCAATTCCGTTTCCGCATCCGAGGAAGACGAAAAGCTGATAAAGGAACTCCAGCGCAACGCGGCGCTCCGGGATCCTACGATGGCAGCGGCCCACATGGTAGGCGCCCAGGCTCAGGCTATGCAGGATGCGGCAAGAAACGAGTCCGGCGGAGGCGCGATGGGGGCCTTTATAGGAATGGGTATGGCGCAAAATGCAGGCGGAGCAAACGCCCAGAACCTGTATGCCATGGGTCAGCAGCAGAATGCACAGCAGCAGGATGCGGAGGATACCGCTGTGGGGACATGGACCTGCGTCTGCGGCAGGTCCGGTAATACAGGTAAGTTCTGTGGAGACTGCGGCGCTCCTAAACCCGCACCGGCGCAGGGCTGGACCTGTTCCTGCGGAGCGGTCAATAAAGGTAAGTTCTGCTCTGAATGCGGTAAACCGAAGCCAGCCGGAGAGCCGCTCTACAAGTGCGACAAGTGCGGCTGGGAGCCTGAGGACCCCAAACACCCACCCAAGTTCTGCCCCGAATGCGGAGACCCATTTGACGACGGTGATATCAGATAAATTGCTTAATACAAAGGGCGGTTTTCACCGAACCGCCCTTTGTTATACTATTTTTTGAGGAGTATTGAGGAAATATAATGACGGCGCTATACCTGTCCATCGAGCTGATATTAATGATCGGTGTCGGATTTGTTGTCTGGAGGCTGGGACTTGTTGACGAGAAGTTCGACGAATCGCTCACCTCATTTATTATAAATATCTCTTTACCGTGCATGATAATTAAGTCCTTTGACGCCCCGTTTTCCATACAGGATTTGAATAACTGCCTGATACTTCTGCTGATCAGCGTAGTAGTGCTGGGGCTGTCGTTCGGGATAGGGCAGATCTGCTACAAACTATGCCGGGGCGGCTATTCGGGACGCATCATGCGCTTCGGAGTAATGTTTACAAACTTCACTTTTGTGGGTATGCCTGTTGTTGAACAGCTCTATGGGCAGACGGGACTTCTGTATTTTGTAGTATTTATAGTGCCCATGCGAATGGTCTATTACAGCGCCGCAAAGCCCCTGCTCTCACCCCCTGGAATAGAATTTGAAAAAGAATCGGTCTGGCAGCACATAAAGGGATGGCTCTCACCGCCCGTAATTGCCGTTTTCATAGGCCTTGCGCTGTACATATCACAGATCCGTCTTCCGGTGGTAGTAGACGATACAATATCCGGAATTGGCTCTGTTTGCTCTCCGCTGGGCATGATATTGTGCGGACTCTCACTTGGAAAGCACAAGCTTTGCATGCTTATGAACGTCCGCTATCTCAGACTACCGCTGCTGAGAAATTTTTTAATGCCCGCATTGACGATAGCCCTGCTGTATTTTCTGCCTCTTGATCCTCTGGTTGCAAAGGTAGTCGTCATTTTCTCGGCACTGCCGGTCGCTTCACTTCTTGCGGCATTTACAATACAGTATGATCCGGAGCCGGGGGCGAGACTCGAAAGTGCGGGCAGCGTACTTTTTTCAATCATCGCATGTGCTGTGACCATTCCTCTCTGGGCCTATATGGCGGACATTTTATTTGTTTGATTTATTGACACTTTTTTTTAATAAAACTATAATAAATGTAGAAGTTATTAACACGGAGGAGACATGCCCGATAACAGCAATCTTAACAGCCGGCGCCGCTCGATGATGCTGAACAATCCGATATCAAAACTTATTCCCAAGATGGCTGTACCGACAGTAGTCGCAATGCTTATTACCGCGCTCTACAATATGGCCGACGCCTATTTTGTCAGCTCTCTGGGGACATCCGCTACAGCAGCCGTCGGTGTTAATATGACCATCGATCATATTATAATGATGGGCGGCTCGTTCCTCGCCATAGGTGCCAACAGCTACATTGCGCGTCTGCTGGGTGCCAAACAGAACAAAAAGGCCTCCGCTACTCTGTCTAACGCATTTTTTACAGCGCTTGCGATCGGTGTGGTAATAGCCGCTGTCGGTCTTATATTCATTAAGCGTGTGGTCGTTTTTTTGGGCGCAACGGAAACCTCCGTGCAGTATGCGATGGACTATGCAAGCTATATCCTCGTCGCTGCGCCGTTCATGACCTCCAGCTTTGTTCTTAACCAGTGCCTGCGGAGCGAGGGCAGCCCCGTCTATTCAATGATTGGTATGGGCATTGGAGGTCTTCTGAACATCGGACTTGATCCTCTTTTTATCTTTACCTTTGACATGGGAGTTGCGGGAGCCGCTATCGCAACGGCTATCTCTAAATTTATAGGCTTCTGTATCCTTATAGCGCCCTATCTGCTCAAAAAAAGCGTTCTGCGCATCTCTTTCAAAAACATCAGTTTCAGCTCCGACATCGTTCGGGAGATCAGCTTTATGGGGCTGCCGTCGCTGCTGCGTTTTGCGCTGCAGATTGTGGCAAGCGTCCTTATGAACAACCTCGCGGGGAACTATTCGGACTCGGCATTGGCCGGCATCTCTGTTGTGAATCGGATCATGATGATCCCCGGAGGCATAGTTTTGGGTTACGGCCAGGGATTTATGCCCGTGGCGGGGTACAACTGGGGCGCTAAGCGTTTCGACAGGGTGAAGAGGTCTTATACTTTTTCTTCGGTCTCGATATTCGCGTTAATTATGGCAATGAGCGCTGTGATGGTCATATTTTCCGAGCAGATAATCCTTTTGTTTACTGAGGGCGATGCGGAGATGGTCAGAATCGGCAGCTTCAGCCTAATTGCCCAGAGTCTCGTTATGCCATTGAACGCTCTTGTCATAATTCTGAATATGTACTATTCTGCCCTTGGCAAGCCTATAGGCGCCATAATTCAGAGCCTGTCCCGTCAGGGCTATTGCTTTATTCCGCTCTTCTTTATCCTTTCCGGGATATACGGCATTATGGGACTCGCCGCTGTGCAGGCCGCGGCAGATCTTCTGTCCTTTGTAGTCTCGATTCCTTTTGCTATACACATAGTCAGATTTGTTTCAAGAGCTGAAAAAAACGAATTACAGCTTCCCGAGGATCATCTTGAGTAGCCTCAAAAAATGCTAGGGAGGAACCTTATATGGCAAAAACCGTTATTACCATCAGCCGAGAATTCGGCAGCGGCGGACGCACCATAGCCAAAATGGCTGCTGAGCGTCTGGGCTACGCTTTCTACGACAAGGC
>JAAYCC010000126.1 GCA_012729875.1 Clostridiales bacterium
CTTGACGCGGGAAGCGGCAGCATACAAATAGACGGGATTCCCGTGGGCGATATGGAGTACCGAAAGAGGCTGGCCTATCTGCCTCAGGTATTCGATATTTACCCTAGCCTGAAAGTACGTGAAGCTTTGAATTTCATTGCAGGGCTCAAGGGTGTTTCCGGTGAAGAGTTTGACGCTCAGATAGACGGTATAATAAAGCTCACCGGACTTACACTACACATGAACAAGAAGATAAAGCAGTGCTCCGAGGGAACGAGGCGCAGAATCGGTATAGCCTCGACCTTGCTCGGAGCGCCTGAAGTAATAATAATGGACGAGCCCACGGCCGGAATCGACCCCAAGGAACGTCTGGCATTTTACAAAACGGTGAGGGAATGCTTTACGGGAAAAACTGTGCTGATTGCTACACATGTGCTCAGCGATGTCGATTATCTGGCAGACAATGTAGCTATGCTCAAGGGAGGCAGACTCGTCTATAATGGCGACTACGAAGCCTTCAAGCACTCCCTGGACGGCAGGGTGTACTCTCTGAAATGTGATGTATCCGGTCTGTACACGCTGGAGGAAAAATATACCGTACTGTCTACGAAGAAGACAGGCGATACATACGAGTGCCACGTGATACCTCTGTGGAGGGAAGCTGCGGCTGGGCTTGAAGCGACTGAGCCGAACATGGAGGATGTCTGGCTGTATTATGAAAGGACGGTTTGACATGGCTAAATGGCGCTGGCAGACCGACCTGAAAGCAGGGCTTATGCCTCTACTCGTCTATGTTGCTTATCTGCTGTATTTATTTTACAGAGCTCCGTTCAGTGTCTGCTCGCTGGGTTTTGATGAGGAAGGGTATCCGGGGGCAGGAACAGGTGTGTGTTTTTATCTTCAGTTTATTCCGTGTATGCTGATAGTTTTTCTCACCTCGTCGATCTTCGGAGAGTGCTTCAGAGGCAGTGTGCGGAATTATGTCGTTACTTTTCCCGTGAAAACTACGGATGTGATACTAAAGAGATATCTCACATTATTTGTGCTTCTGGTGCTTCTGCATATCCCTGTAATCCTGTTTGCGGTTAGGCGTATAAACAACAGCATTGACAGCTTTATCACTTCGTTTCCTGAATACGCCGGGTTCCCGTATGTGCCGGTATTTCCGCTTATGATACAGTGTGTAGTCGGTATCGCGTTTTATATCGCACTGGCGGTTTTTCTCCTGTTTCTTTTCAGGGACAGGTACCTGCCGGTCATTTTGACGATAGTCTACTGCATTCTGGAGGCGGGGCCGCTGATTGGCATTTTAGGTAATTTCTGCATATTTTTCGGTTCCTTTGGGATAGCTCGATTATATAGTTATCTTCCTGCGAATACGGTGCTGATGCTTATTCTGACCGTTTTGTTTATGGCAATTGTCTCCGCACGGTACCGCCGCCCTTTGAGGCAATAAATGCGTACTGAAAATATCAGATACTTAAAGCTAAAAGTTTGTTTTTTAGTCCAATATTTATATTATTTGAGTCTCTGACACGTGTACGGACATAGAAACAAATAGTTGGGAGGAACGGATGGAAGCCTCAAATATGCCATTGTCAACAGAGCATCAGCAAAAAAAACTGAATGATTTTATATTTATTGCGGTGATAGCAGTTGTTCCGATCATATTATCATTTATAATGAAGAGCAATTTGAGCAGCGAGGAGTATTCGAAAGCCGTCGCCTCCCTAAAAGGCGGTTTTCAAAACGGAAGTTTCTGGTTCGATGGAAGCTCTACGGACGCTGCATTGTACTTAACGCATGTCTGGGGTATTAAGGCGCTGCTTCAGTTCTACAATCTCATTTGTCTGGCGGTAGGAGCTGTATTATTTTCCATTACTGTAGACTATAAAAAGGAAAGCCTGATACCGGTGACAACTGTATATGTTGTCTTGTCTCTGCTCTCGCTGAATTCGTTTGTATCGGATTGTTTTCTTGGTTACAGCCGGTATACCGGCCTGTATAACCGGCTATCACTGGTCAGCTTTGATATACGAGTCATGCACGGGGCAGTCCCCGTTTTGATCTACTTCTTCATTGCTGCGGGCTATATCTTTTTTTTGGTATCGGAGCTTATAAGGAAGCCTGAGGGCTTTTAAATGAAAAATTTTTTAAACCTTGTCCCAGAATAGAGCTTCTGAGTCTCTGCATTTTTGTGAAGGAGTCACTGGTAAATCAAGGTTGTAATGCAGATGTCAGGAGTGATAAAATAGAGACAATATATAACAACGGAAATCTCGGACGCGGAATCTTTGATTCTTACAGGGTGTCTGTTCAAAAAACGGGGCATGTGAACATACCAGTGCCGTTTCAAGTCGCCGGAAAATGAATTATCAGATTTGTTCGACTGGGATATATTAAATTTGATTCGGAGGATAGACATAATGATTGTATATGGGCCTGTGCCGTCAAGGCGTTTAGGTCAAAGCGTCGGAATAAACAACATTCCTCCAAAAACCTGTTCATATTCCTGCGTCTACTGTCAGATCGGCAGAACAAATAAAATGCAGATTAAAAGGAGCGAGTTTTATAATCCGGAGGACATATTCCGTGAGGCCGCCTGCAAGCTGGCACAGCTCGATTCGGAGAACAGGAGAGCGGACTTTTTTTCCTTTGTCCCGGACGGCGAGCCGACGCTCGATTTGAATTTAGGCAAGACAATAGACCTCTTGAGGCCTCTCGGAATAAAAATTGCCGTAATAACAAATGCTTCGACCCTGTGGATGGACGAAGTAAAGGAGGACCTTATGAAGGCGGACTGGGTGTCCGTCAGCATTGACGCTGCCGACGAGCCGACTTGGAGAAAAATAGACAGGCCGCACGGAGCGCTTGACCACCGGGAGGTTTTGAAGGGCATTATGGACTTCTCCAAAGCCTTCAGAGGTACGCTTGTGACAGAGACGATGTTTGTGAGCGGCATTAACGATAACGAGGCGTCCGCCGAAAAAATTGCGGAACTGCTGTCCGATGTCGCTCCCAGCAAAGCATATTTTTTGGTTCCAACCAGGCCGCCGGCGGAAGCTGGCGTTTTAAGGCCCTCGCCGGATTTCCTCAGAAAGGCTGCCGCTATTACCGGAGCAGTATCGGGTGTGGAGGTCGAATGCATTACCGGTGACGAGGAGGAAAACGGCTTTTTCTTTACTGATGACATCAGGGAAGACCTTCTCGGCATCGCATCTGTCCACCCGATTCGTGAGGATATAATTGAAGGTCTTTTGAAGAAAAGAAATGCGGACAGATCTGTACTTA
>JAAYCC010000127.1 GCA_012729875.1 Clostridiales bacterium
ATCTCCGTTATAAAGCTCTTCGGCACACTGGCCGTTCTTTTGTCTATAAACTGGCAGCTTGCGTTGGTGGCGTTTCTGCCGGTGCCGTTCATGCTCTGCTTTGCGGTCTCCTACAACGCCAAGATGAGAAAGGCTTTTGTCCGCAATCGCGCTCGTATAGCAGACATAAACGCGACCATAGAGGAGAACCTCTCCGGCATACGCGTTGTCCAGTCATTTGCCAACGAGCAGATAGAGGTCGATAAGTTCGTCCACGAGAACACACGCTTTGTGCAGAGCAAAAAAAACAGCTACTACTATATGGCGACCTATTTTACTGTTCTCGGCGCCATGACGACCTTCATCACAATACTTGTTGCGGGCGCCGGCGCTCTGCTGATGCTGTATAACAAAGTGGACATCAACGAGTTCGTTGTATTTGTCCTGTATATCGGCAACTTTACGGACCCGATAAAAAGGCTGGTCGCGTTTGCTGAGCAGCTTCAGAGCGGTCTGTCCGGCTACCAGCGCTATACTGAAATGATGGATATTGAGCCCGAGATACAGAACTTGCCGGATGCGGTGGAGATCACGGATGTACGCGGGAATATACGTTTCGAGGATGTCTCCTTCTCCTATAATGAGAACGAGGAGGTATTCCGAAATCTCAATCTGGTTGTACCCGCCGGCGAATACGTTGCCCTTGTCGGCTCCTCAGGCGTTGGAAAGACAACTCTTTGCAGCCTCATTCCGCGGTTTTACGATGTCTCCGGGGGAAGAATAACCCTTGACGGCAGGGATATAAGAGGCATCACTCTTGAGAGTCTGCGGGGCAATATCGGAATTGTCCAGCAGGACGTCTATCTGTTTTCGGGTACAATTAAGGAGAATATACGCTACGGCAAGCCCGGTGCCACCGACGAGGAAGTTGTCGCCGCCGCGAAGAGCGCCAATGCCTATGACTTTATTATGGAGCTTTCCGATGGCTTCGATACGGATATAGGACAGAGGGGGATCCGTTTGTCAGGCGGACAGAAGCAGCGTATCGCCATAGCCAGGGTCTTTCTGAAAGACCCGAAAATCCTCATATTCGACGAGGCAACAAGCGCTCTCGACAATGAGAGCGAGCGAATGGTTCAGGAGTCGCTTGAAAATCTTGCCAGGGAGCGCACAACTTTTGTTATTGCGCACAGGCTCTCCACAGTGCTAAATGCGCACAGGATACTCGTGCTCACACATGATGGTATCGCCGAGCAGGGAACACACGCACAGCTTATGGAGAAGGGCGGTATCTACGCCTCTCTGTACCGCTCGGCGGCAATATAGAATTAGAAGCAAAGGAAGACTGGATATGCAGAACGCTGAAAAGGTTATTGAATTTTTCAAAGAGATATGCGATATACCCCACGCCAGCTATGACGAAAAGCGCATAGGCGACTACCTTGTGGATTTTGCTGAAAAGCGCGGCCTTAGCTACCGCCGAGACGGGATAGGCAACGTGCTAATAAAAAAGCCTGCTTCTATCAAAGGCTGCAATGCCCCCGCTGTTATAATCCAGGGACATATGGACATGGTCTATGTCCGTGAATCAGACTGCCCCTATACCTATGAGGAGGGCATAAAGCTGATAGAGGAGGACGGTTTCCTCAGAGCGGACGGGACCAGCCTCGGAGCGGACGACGGCATTGCCCTGGCGTATGGGCTTGCGCTTCTGGACAGCGAGGACATTGCCCACCCCGATCTGGAAGTCGTTTTTACCGTTCAGGAGGAAGTCGGTCTCTACGGAGCGGAGCATTTTGACTGCTCCGACCTGAAGGGCAAATATCTCATAAATATTGACACGGAGCAGGAGGGAGTCTTCTTTACAAGCTGCGCCGGGGCTGTGCGGGCCGACCTTGTCCTGCCGGTAGAGCGGGTAAGGCTCGAAAACATGCGTAGGCTTACCGTCGAGCTGTACGGACTCGCAGGCGGGCACTCCGGTATGGAAATCCATCTGGGCCGGCCCAACGCGATTGTTATCATGATGCGCCTATTGCTCTCTATGGGCGGACTTGCAAACATCTGTTCCATTGAATGCGACGGCAAGACCAACGCCATTGCAGACCACTGCAAGGCTCTGCTCTATGTCTCACCTGAAAAGGCGGACAATATCGCTGCAAGGCTGAGCAAAACAGTTGCCGAGTTCAACGCGGAGTTTGAAGGCGTTGACGAGATAAAGCTCCGCACGACCCTCGGTGATGTCGAGAGCGCCATGTGCTGGACTAAAGACTGCCACAGATCTGTTTTGGGTGCGCTTATCATGATACCGAACGGCGTGATCGGCATGAGCGGGGATATACCAGGTCTTGTTGAGACGAGCGCAAATCCCGGAATACTCGTTTCCGAAGACAATAAGGTGACCGTTTCTTTTTGCATACGCAGCAGTGTGCGCGACAAGAAGGAGTTCGTCCTTGATAAGCTTGAGTCTGTTGCGGCTATGAGCATGGGCGATCTGATACGCTTTAGCGACTATCCGCAGTGGGAATACAGGGAAAATTCAATGCTGCGCGATATGGCAATGGACTCTTACCGCGAGCTGTTCGGCAGAGAGCCAAAGGCATCCGCTATCCATGCGGGACTTGAGTGCGGCTATTTTGCCGAACGGATCACTGATGTGGACATCATATCCATAGGACCCGATCAGTTTGACGTACACACCACCCGGGAGAGGGTCAGCCTCGATTCGCTAGGGAGAGTTTGGCAGCTCATTCAGAAGCTGCTTGAGCTGCTTTCCAGATAGTTTTTTTGGAGGGAATAATGAAAAGAAAGATTTTAGCTTTGGCTGCTGTATTCTCACTTCTAATTGCACTCTGCGCCTGTTCGTCGCAGAAGAACGCTCCGGATTCCTCAGGTAAGCCCATTGTCGCCGTGAGCATTGTACCAGAGCAGACCTTTGTCGAGGCCGTGTGCGGAGATCTGGCCGAAACCGTGGTCATGGTGCCGCCCGGATACAGTCCGGAGAACTATGAGCCTACTCCGCAGGAGATGGCCAAGTTCTCCAAAGCGTCCATATACTTTACGATTGGCGTTCCCGCCGAGGATACAAGTATTCTGCCGTCCGTCGCTGAGAGCACGAAGGTCGTACCGCTGGCGGACGCCTGTGCGGAAGTCTATGACGAGCTAAAGATTGACGGCGGGCGGGATCCTCACATTTGGCTCTCTCCCAAAAGAGCTGTTGTAATGGTCAGGACTATTGCTGTGGAGATGAGCGCTCTTGACCCGGAAAATGCCTCGATATACTCAGCCAACGCAGAGGCATACATCAGCGAAATAGATCAGGCTGACGCGGAGATAGACCGGCTGCTCTCTGGACTTGAAAACCGCAGCTTTATTGTTTTCCACCCCGCCTTCGGTTACTTTGCCGACGACTATGGTCTCAAAATGTACGCACTTGAGCAGGACGGCAAAGAAGCTACAGCGGCAGAGCTTGCCAAAATGATCGACTTCGCAAAAGAAAACGGTATTAAGGTGATTTTTTATCAGGCCGAGATAGACAGCAGCCAGTCCAGAGCCTTTGCGGAGGAATTAGGCGGCGTCACGGTACAGCTCGACCCTCTTTCCGCTGAATATACGGAAAATCTTAAGACCATGGCGCGGACACTTGCGGAAGGAATGAGCTGATGGACCAAAGCGCTAAAAACGCGATACAAATTGAAAACCTGTCGGTAAACTACAGGCACACGCGTGCTTTACAGAACGTTTGCCTCAATGTGCCGGAAGGCGAATTTCTCGGTATAATAGGCCCCAACGGCGGCGGGAAATCAACCCTGCTGAAGGCTATACTAGGTCTTGTACCGCCGGCGAGCGGAAAAATAGAGATCTTTGGTGAGGAACGAAAAAAGAACCAAGCTGTAATAGGCTATGTTCCGCAGTTTTCAACGGTTGACCGTACGTTTCCGATTTCCGCGCAGGAGGTCGTCCTGACCGCGTTTTTAAAGGGACCGCTTCACCCTTTTTTCCGCTATAAAGAAGAACACCGGAGGGCCGCTTCTGCTGCTCTTGAGCGTGTGGGTATTGAAAACCTTGCCTCAAGACAGATATCTGAGCTCTCCGGCGGGGAGTTCCAACGTCTGCTGATTGTCCGCGCGCTTGCCACCGAGCCCAAAATTCTCCTTCTCGACGAGCCGACGGCCAGCGTTGACCCGGCATCCCGCGAGCATATCTATGAACTGCTCACAGAAATAAACAAGTCTGTCACAATTGTGATGGTGACGCATGACCTCATGGCAATCGCCTCAGAGGTCACGTCCATTGCCTGTCTCAATCAGACCCTCGTCTATCACGGCGGCCCGCAGCTGGACGAGAAGACCGTCAACGCGATGTACGGCTGCCCGGTAGACCTGATTGCGCACGGCGTACCGCACAGGGTCCTGGGCAGGCACGACCACGACTGCCGTGGGGGAAGAGAGGATGAGGAATGCTGAGCGGCGTACTGGAATATCAATTTATGCGCAATGCGGTCGCCGCATGCTTTCTCGCCAGTATAGTCTGCGGCCTGATAGGAGTCATAGTCGTAGAGAGAAAGCTAATTATGATGAGCGGCGGCATTGCCCACACCGCCTATGGAGGAGTTGGCCTCGGTTATCTCTGCGGTTTCGAACCCATGATAGGCGCTGTGCTGTTCTCGGTTGGCGCCGCTTTCGGCATCGGCTCTATCAAACGCAGGGGAGGCGCCAATACGGACGTTATAATCGCGCTCCTCTGGTCAACGGGCATGGCGCTCGGAACAGCTTTTATCAGCTTTATGGATGGATACCCGCCGGATATGAGTTCCTATCTGTTCGGAAATATTCTGACGGTCACAAAAAGCGACCTCATAATGATGGCGGTGCTGACCGTAGTGGTATGTCTGACCATACTGATTTTTTTCAACGATTGGAAGGCCTTCCTGTTTGACGACAGCTTTTCGTCTATACTGGGGCAGAAGACCGTGCTGCTTGAATACCTTCTGCTCGTTCTCGTAGCGATGACAGTTGTGGTTCTCATCCGCGTTGCGGGCATTATCCTTGTCATCGCGCTTTTGACAGCGCCAGCGGCCACCGCTTCACTTTTATCCGACAAATTCAAGACACGTATGATAATAGCCATAGCTCTCGGACTGTTCTTTTGCTTTGCCGGGCTTTTCATATCCTATTCTCTAGGTATAGCAAGCGGAGCAACAATAATTGTTTTTTCTGTTGTCTGCTACTCAGCGGTATATCTCATAAGGAGTACGGCGGATAAACGGTCTCTGAAAACCCCCGTCCGTTAAAATTTTTATGTAAACACTTTTCATAATCTAAATCCTATGGTACAATAACAAAATGTGAGATTTTTCAATTTCGCACTTTGTTATTGTATCGCATTTTCATAAATGCGTTTGAAGGGAATGTTAATTTAATGGGCTATATTGTTATGGACATGGAGTGGAACCAAGCCATGTCCTCACAATCTGCCGTGTTCAACAAGCTCCCAATTCATTTGCGGGGTGAAATAATACAGATCGGCGCTGTCAGACTGACTGATGATTTTTTGCCGGGCGACGAGTTCCAGATAGACGTCAGGCCTGTGTTTTTCAAAAAGATGCACTATAAGGTGGAAAAGCTCACCGGCATAGACAAATACCGGCTTGAGCACGGTCTGGGCTTTAAGGAGGCATTTGCCAAATTTCGTGAATGGTGCGGGGAAGGGACGACTTTCCTGACATGGGGCTGCGACGACAGAAACATTATGGAGCAGAACATCATTGTACACGACCTCGATTGGGACTGGATAGACAGGTGGATAAACCTTCAGGTAATCTACAATGTTCAGACCGAAGCAGGCAGAAATCAGACCGGACTGTCTATAGCCATGGAACACTTTGGTATCGAGCAGACCCGTGTTGCACATGACGCATTGGGCGACGCATACAACACCTCGCTTGTCTGCTCCAAGCTCGATCTTTTGTCCGGCATCGAGCAGTATGATAACGCTTCAAAAGTTCTTTCGATCAAGAACTGCAAGGTTCAAAACGGCGGAGATAACGCGCAGGAAGCTATAGAGCACAATGCCTTTACAGGCTATCCCACAAGGGAAGAGGCTTTTTCATCAAAAGCTGTGTCTGCGCCGGAGTGCCCTGTGTGCGGCGGCACTCTAAGCTGTTCGCGCTGGATCAATCAGGGGGACAGACGATATATGGCTCTCTGCAGCTGCAAAGATGACGGCCAATTTCTTGTCCGCATAAAGTTACGCCTGACTGCTGATGATACATGGACTGTAAACCGCATAATCTATAGAGCAGACGAAAAACAGATACAGTACTACAAGTCGAAGGCCCATCCTGAGGGCAGACGGCGTAAACGAAGAAGCAAAAAAGCAACTGCGGCACACTCACACAGTTGACCGCCGTTCCCGTATTTGGAGGTTAAAATGAAAATTTGGTTTGCCGCTTTAATAGGCTTTGTTCAGGGAGTTACGGAATTTCTTCCTGTTTCCAGTTCTGGCCATCTATCTGTTCTTCAGAATCTATTTGGAATGGAAAATGTGGAGGAAGGGCATCTTTTCTTTGATGTTTTACTGCACCTTGCAACGCTTGTCTCTGTCTGTGTTGTCTACTGGCAGGATATCAAGGATATGGTAAAGGAGTTCTTCGGATTTTTTCATGACCTGCGCCACCCGAAGCCGGAGGATGGGGATCCCAAGCCCGCACGCAGAATGGTGTTTATGATAATCATAGCGCTTCTGCCCCTCTTCATAGCGCTCCCTTTTCAGAGCCTTATTGAAAAACTCTATTACAACACTCTCTTTATTGGTTTTGCCTTTCTTGTAACTGGAGTCATCCTTTTCGTTACCGATCGGCTTAAAACCGGACGTAAGACCGCCGCAAACATGACGGTCAAGGACGCTTTAATTGTAGGCGCATGCCAGGCGGTCGCTACGATACCCGGAATTTCCCGCTCAGGCTCAACTATTTCCGCGGGAATGGCCACAGGACTTGAACGCTCTTATGCTGTCAAGTTCTCCTTTCTGCTGTCATTGCCCGCAATACTTGGGGCAAATATCCTCCAACTGTTCAAAGCAATAGGCGGCGGCATAGACTTTTCGCTTGTACCTGCATACCTGGTTGGTATGGTCGTGGCGGGCATTACCGGATACTTCGCCATAAATCTTGTAAAAATGCTCTCCAGAAAGGGCAAGTTTGGGAAGTTCTGCTATTACTGCTTTGCGGCAGGTATTGCAACAATCGTACTTTCCTTCATTTTCTGATTTGGAGTGAACTAAATGGCACAAACGAAAAAGAACACAGGAGCAAAAAAGAAGACCGCTTCCGCTAAAACGACGACAAAAGGCAGAAGCTCCGCTTCTGTTTCGCGCAGTGCTCCTCAAAGCAAAAACGACCTTATTGTCAGGCGCAGTATCGCCGCGGTCGTTTGTTTACTGGTAAGCCTGTTTTCATTTATAGGCTATTTTGACGTGGATGCATGGTTTATTACATACTTTTGCGGATTTATCAAGGGGATTTTCGGCGTAGGCTATTATATTTTCCCCGTAGCCCTGCTCGTGTGTACCTGTACTCTGATTTTCAGCAATGAAAAAAATATGAGGTGGATGATCGTTTCCGCTCTCCTGACACCGCTGTTTTTGGGCGCATTCTGTCACCTTTTCCTGGCACCGGACACCATCGAATTCACAAAGGGCGTTGTGAAAGGTCTCTACAAGCAGGGCATCGACATGAAGGGCGGAGGTTTCCTC
>JAAYCC010000128.1 GCA_012729875.1 Clostridiales bacterium
CGGGACAGCTTGTTTATTATAGCGTTGATTTTTACCGTTGTCAAGATGTTATTATATAAACTAAGATAAGAAAAATACGGAGTGTTGTCTAAAACAGCCGCACCGGACGGGCGCGGCTGTTTTAGTATTTAGTTCAGCTCGCTTTAGTCGCCCTCATTATTCGTCTTCGGACGCAAAAAGCCGGTAAAATCGAGAATCAGCGCAAGAGAGACACAGTTGTCAAGAAGAAGACCAAACCACAGCGGTACTATGCCCGTCGCCGCGAGTATGACAATCATAAGCTTGAACAGCATCGATATGCCGAATTTTATTTTTGCCGCGACCCTAACTCTGCGCGCCCTTACAATGGCGTCCGGAACGGCTTTAACAGAGCGGCCCATTACCACAATATCGGCGTCACGGGCGGAGTAGCGGTCCTCCATACCGCGCAGCATGACGGCTATGTCGGCGTTCCTGCAGGCCTGCTCACAGTAGTCGCCGCAGCCGACATAGGCTATTGAGCTGCCCGCCGGAGCGTGGTTTCGCAGCTCTTTGATGCGGCGCGCCTTGTCCTCAACGGAACATTCGGCGTAGTATTCGTTGATTCCCGCCTCACGGGCTACGATACCGTCCCGCTCGCGACCGTCGGAGGATATCATGGCCACGCGGTCAACACCGGAGGCATATAGCTCGTTAAGTGTTTCGGGTATATTGGTATTGACAGAGTCCTTGAGCACTATGCGGCCGGCGTATGCATCCTGTACGGCCATATAAACAGCCGTACCGTCAAAGCTCTCCTCAGGCAGAGCTATGCCTTTTTCGGACATGAATGTGTAGGATCCCAGCAGAATCTGAATACCCTCAACAAGAACGGATACGCCCTTACCTCGGTGCTCCGTAAAGTCGTTTATAAGGTCAAAATTCACTCGGTCGCCATAAGCGGAAACTATAGCCCTGGCTACCGGTCGGTTTGAAACAGCCGCTGCATGGGCCGCAACCTTCAGGAACATTGCAGGATCCATTTTATCTGAATAGATGTCAGAAACAATGTAGCTGCCGTTGGTGACGGTTCCTGCCTTGTCAAAAACGACGGTCTTTACCGTGGCAGTCTTGTCCATGAGGGCAGCGTCACGGAAAACAATACCCGCGCGCCTTGCCGATATGATTGCGGAAAGATAGCTCATTGGAATGGAGAGCAGCGCTGCACATGGCGAGCTGATGGCTATAATGGTTATTATGCGCCGCAAAGCCTCTGTGAAGGAGTAGTCATAGCTGAAAGGCAGAACTATCAGCAAAATCAGGCTTATAAGCAGCATAACCGGCGTCACGAAACGTGCTGCGGAAAAAATTCTTTTTTCGGTCTCCGTTAAAGTCTTGTAGCCGGCGTCAATAGTGCGGCCGATTTTTGCGGAAACAGTCGACTCCGGAAGCGTCTCCGCTTTAAGCATCATCTGTCCGCTGATGCATACACAGCCCGCAGGAATGAAATCTCCTGATTTGAACTGTATCGGGGATATATCACCGGTGATAAAGCCGCAGTCCACCATTCCCCTGCCCTCAATTACAGTGCAGTCTGTGGGAACGCGGCTGCCCTCATTCACCATTATTGTATCACCCACAGAGACGCCCTTGGCAGGCGGCGGAAGCGTCACTTCACCGAGCTTAGTCAGCCTTGTTTTTCGGACTAGAATGCCGCGGAAGATATAGGCCGCCTGCAGGAGAAGGACAGCGACGCTGCCCTCAAATCCCCTGCCGATTGCAAAAGAACAGACCGCGGCTATAACAAGCGGCAGGTTCTCACCCAGGTAGTTTTGCCGAATAATGTCTTTTACCGCTGCTATGACGATATCATATCCGGCGATGACAGCCGCCGCAATATATATGATATTTACGGTCAGGTCGGGTATATCAAGGAAACGAGGCAGCAGTATGGCTACTAATGCCGCAATTACGCGCACAATGAGCAGAGGTTCGGGCTTGTGCCCGCTGTCGTCGGGTATTGATGACACCCTTTCTCCAAATTCGGCCTCGGACTTACCGCCCCAAAAGGATGTGCTTTTCTCCTTTTTATCTTCCGTCTTATCACTTTTGACGCGCTTTTTCTCTCCTGCTTTATCCGCAACAGGAGTTTCAGAACCCACCGCATATGTTTTGCTGATTTCAGGTGCGGCGGAGCCGGCATCCGCTGATTTTTCGGTTTCGGGTCCGGCAGACGCCAATATCAATTCTTCTTCGGCTGTCAGTTCCATGGTTTCACAGTTATCGACCTTTATCTCATCACCATGTTTTTCGCGCTTGCTTCTGTGTTTCATTGCATACCTCCCGAACATAATTGGGGTATTTTATGCCTTTCCGTCACTGCCCAGAACATTTATAATCTTGTTCTTTACAAGCTCGCGGATATTATCTCTGGCGGGGGCAAGATATTTGCGCGGGTCGAATGCGTCGGGCGATTTTGCCATGGTCTCGCGGATACCTGCTGTCATGGCAAGTCGCAGGTCGGAGTCAATATTTATTTTGCAGACGGCCATTCTCGCGGCCTCGCGCAGCATATCCTCGGGAACCCCGATGGCGTCCTTGAGCTGCCCGCCGTTGGCGTTTATGATGTCAACATACTTTGGAATAACTGAGGACGCGCCGTGGAGGACTATCGGAAATCCGGGCAGACGCTTTTCGACTTCGGCAAGTATGTCGAAACGAAGCTGGGGCTTTGTGCCCGGTTTGAACTTAAATGCGCCGTGGCTGGTTCCGATGGCGATGGCGAGAGAGTCGCAGCCTGTACGGGAAACAAACTCCTCAACCTCTTCGGGGCGGGTGTATGAGCTGTCCTCCGCCTTGACATTGACAGCATCCTCAACACCGGCAAGCCTGCCCAGCTCGGCCTCAACGACCGCTCCCCTGTCATGTGCGTACTCCACTACCTTTTTTGTGAGGGCGATATTCTCTTCAAAAGAATACTTGGAGCCGTCTATCATAACGGAGGTAAATCCCCCATCGATACAGGATTTACAGAGCTCGAAGCTGTCGCCGTGGTCCAGATGAACGCAGATGGGCAGACCGGTATCCTCAACGGCCGCCTCAATGAGTTTCATGAGGTAGATGTGTTTGGCATATTTTCTTGCCCCTGCGGAAACCTGAAGTATGAGCGGCGAGCGCACCTCGGCGGCGGCCTCAGTGATACCCTGGATTATCTCCATGTTGTTGACATTGAACGCACCGATGGCGTAATGTCCCTCATATGCTTTCTTAAACATTTCGGTTGATGTTACTACCGGCATTTCTCTCAGCTCCTTAAAACTAGATATATTATAGAATATTTTTCCTATAAGTTTATTTTACTCCAAAAATGTGTTATCATCAACATATAAGCGAGTTTATTTAGAAAAATTATTAAATTGGGAGGTTTTCTCATGGATAATATGCTTCGCGGGGCGTGTATTCTCGGCCAGTCAGGAGGCCCCACCGCGGTTATAAACTCAAGTGCATACGGTGTGATCCGCACCGCTCTGGACGCCGACTGCATAACAAAGGTCTACGGCGCTCAGCACGGCATCCGTGGAATTCTGGACGATCGGCTTTTCATCATGGACGAGGAAGACCCGCGGGAGCTGGAGCTTCTCAAGAACACCCCCTCCTCGGAGCTGGGCTCCGTCCGCTATAAAATATCGGATCCCGACGTGGATGACACGGACTATAAACGTATTCTCGAGGTGTTCAAAAAATATGACGTCCGCTATTTCTTCTACAACGGCGGCAACGACTCCATGGACACCTGCGAGAAAATCAGCAGATATATGCGCAAGGTTGGCTATGAATGCCGTGTGATAGGCGTTCCCAAGACAATAGACAACGACCTTTTCGGCACCGATCACTGCCCCGGCTACGGCAGCGCCGCAAAGTATATCGCCACGAGCTGCATGGAGGTCTCCAAGGACGCCCGTGTGTACGACACAGGAATGATCACCGTCATTGAGATCATGGGCAGGCACGCCGGCTGGCTTGCAGGCGCCTCCGCACTGGCATCCAAATTCGGCTCCGGACCTGACCTTGTATATCTGCCTGAGACGGATTTTGACATGGACAAGTTTTTTGCTGACGTGGAAAAAATTTATAAAGAGAAGAAAAAAGTCCTTGTCGCGGTGTCAGAGGGGATACACTACGCCGACGGCAGTTTTGTCTCTGAGGCAAAGGCCTCGGAGACAGACGGCTTCGGCCACGCACAGCTGGGCGGGCTTGCCGTCAGGCTGGCGGATGCCTTGAAACAGCGCACGGGGGCAAAGGTCCGCGGTATAGAGCTGAGCCTTCTTCAGCGCTGCGCCGCACATCTCGCCTCCGAAACAGACGTTAACGAGGCAGTTCTGGCCGGCAAAGCCGCGGTCGAAGCTGCGATCGCGGGCGAGAGCGACAAGATGGTAGCCTTTGAACGTCAGAAGACGAGTTGCGGAAAATACGCCTGCGCCACAAAGCTCATACCTCTTTCAGATGTTGCAAACTATGAAAAGAAAGTTCCGCTGGACTGGATTGTTCCCGAGGGCAACAATGTGAACCAGAAGTTCATCGACTATGTTTTGCCGCTTATTCAGGGTCAGCCGGACAGGCCCACCGAGCAGTCCCTGCCTCGCTACGCAAGGCTGAAAAAGGTACTTGCAAAATA
>JAAYCC010000129.1 GCA_012729875.1 Clostridiales bacterium
GCTGGCTGCGTGACTGCCCAAATTATTTATCGGGGCTCTCTATAGCTTTGGCCTTTGCAAAGATTTTGGCGATATCCATCTTCTTGTACGCCTTGGAATAAACTACTTCGCACTCATCCGCCCAGCTGTCGGTCAAAGCTCCGAACATGCTCTCCGCAACATAGTACGGCAGGCTGCGATAATCGTCCTCGCTGGAGAACTCTACTGCCGCTGTGGTGCTCAGAGGCAGACGGAGAATGACGTGGTATCCCATGCTGCTCTCAACTACCTCGGGATACATCTTATTTTCTTCAGTATCCGAAACCGCTTCCGCAAAAGCCTGATCCATTTTACCTTCCTGGAAAGTATAGCCGTCAGGGAAAGTTTTCAGACCGGGGTCCTCGCTGTTTTGGGCCGCAAGCTCGTCCAGTCGTGACTCAAGCTGTACGGGGTCGGCTATGGCGGAGAGCTCGTCCAGCATAGTTTGAAGCTGTGCTTTCTTTCCGGCCAACTCCTCCTCGCTCAGCTTGTTGTGTTCGCTGTCATAGGTTGACAGGAAGATATGCTTGGCGCGCTTATAGCCCATGTCCTTCGCCTTTTGAAGAACTTCGTCCTCCTCAAGCTTGTCGCCGTTTGTGCCGTACATCTCATCACGCATGCTCTCGTATAGAGCGCTTATCTCGTTTATGTGATCATACAGCTCTTTTGAGAGGAAGGTACTCTCCAGATATTTTATGAATGCCTCTTCGTCTCCCTTACCGTAGGACTCGACGTTGGTCTTCCAGCGTTCCTCGATTTTGGCTCTGGCCTCATCGGAGAGCTCGACACCCATATCCTCAGCCTTGCTCTCAAGTGCGCAGTAGTGCTTAACGGTCTCAAGCCCGTTTTCGACGACATAGTCACGGTAGGACTTTTTTCCGTCAAACATGGCGGTATCATCCCAGTCTGTAATGTCGCCGTAGTAGTTTTCAAGGGTGCTGACATCGTAGTGATAGAAATAAAAAAGCTCCCGCCACGTTACGTCGATGCCGTTTATGGTCATCATGACCTCATCCGGGTCGTAAGACTCAAAGCAAGGGGTATAGTCCTTGTTGGCTGTTTCCTTGGCTGTCTCGGTATCATCTTTACCCGTATATGCCTGGAGCTCACTGCTCTGGCAGGCCGAGAGCAGACCCATACACATAAAGGCGGCAATTAATAAAGCTGATATTCTCTTCATATTCTTCTCCTTATATAATAGATAGCAAACAATGCTGTTTTGATAATATCACTCCGCACATGACTGCTCAACTGATAATCAATAAACAAAGTGTAAATTATTCGCTCCGCACATCCTCTCCCTGCGCACACTGCACCGCTGAATAGTCCGCCACGAACTGTCTGGCAGTCTCAATTACGCGTTTGCCGGAGCGCAGTCTCAAGCTCAAGCAGGGCTTTGCTCCGGCCTCGACCCTGAGCCTGCCCTTGTACTCGCTCTGTCCATACAAAACAGACACCTTTTCCATATTGAACTCCGCAAGACCAAAGCGGAGAAAGCCTGCCTTCTGGGAGATTTCCGTGATGCCCGCCTGCTCCGCCTCTCCTCGAAGCAGTGCTACATGGATGAGTGAATTGACGCTGGCCGGAGGATCCCCGAATCGGTCTATGAGCTCGTCGGTCAGATCGTCAGCCTCCTCCTCCGTGCGTATTAGGGCGATTCGGCGATAGAGATCCATTCGCAGCTCTGAACTCTTCACATAACTTTCGGGAATGTTGGCGGACACGGAAAGATCCGCGCTGCACTCCGTGTGGATGCGCGGCTTTTCGCCCCTCTCCTCCAAAACCGCAGACTCAAGCAGCTTCAGATACATATCATATCCTACGTCTGTAAGGTAGCCGCTCTGTTCCGCGCCCAACAGATTTCCCGCTCCGCGTATTTCAAGGTCGCGCATCGCTATTCTGAAGCCGGAATTAAACTCTGCAAATTCACGTATTGCAGACAACCGCTTCTCCGCAATTTCCGTCAGAACCTTGTCCTTGCGGAAGGTCAGATAGGCGCCGGCACGGCGCGAGGAGCGCCCAACGCGGCCTCTGAGCTGGTGCAGCTGAGCAAGTCCCAGCTTGTCGGCGTCCTCGATAATGAGTGTGTTGACATTGGGGATGTCTATGCCTGTCTCAATTATTGTGGTGCAAACCAGTACCTGAGTCTCATTGTTTACAACGCTCTCCATGACATTCGAGAGCGACTCCTCGTCCAGCCGTCCATGTGCCACGGAAACAGAGACATCCTCCAGAAGCTTGCTCAGGCGCGCCGCGGTGCGCTCAATGCTGTCTATGCGGTTATGGACATAGTACACCTGCCCGCCGCGCATTATCTCGCGTTTTATGGCGTCGCAGACAAGTCCCCAGTCGTGTTCCATGACATAGGTCTGAACCGGCTGTCTGTCCTGAGGCGGCTCCTCAATTGTAGACATGTCGCGTATTCCGGAGAGCGCCATATTGAGCGTACGCGGAATGGGCGTCGCAGAGAGGGTCAGGCAGTCCACCTGTCGGCTCATCTCTTTGAGCCGCTCCTTGTGTGATACGCCAAAGCGCTGTTCTTCGTCTACCACCAAAAGTCCCAGATTCTTAAACTTTATATCATTCTGCAGCAGCCTGTGGGTGCCTATGACGAGGTCTGCCTTGCCGCTTTTCATATCCAGAAGCGTCTGGCGTACCTGTGCGGGCGTGCGGTAACGGTTAAGCAGCTCTATGTTGACCGGGAACCCGAAAAATCTCTGTACCGCGGTCTGATAGTGCTGCTGTGCAAGCACGGTCGTGGGCACCAGTATCGCCGCCTGCTTCCCGTCAAGAATGCATTTCATAACGGCTCGCAGTGCGACCTCTGTCTTTCCATAGCCTACATCGCCGCACAAGAGCCTGTCCATCGGCAAGGGCTTTTCCATGTCGGCTTTTATCTCCTCAATGCAGCGGAGCTGATCGTCAGTCTCCTGATAACCAAAATTCTCCTCAAACTCTATCTGCCACGGAGAATCCTGTGCAAATGCATGCCCCTCCAGTCTCTGTCTCTCTGCGTATAGCTGTATCAGGCCTTTGGCCATTTCCTTCGCCGCAGCCTTTGCACGGGACTTGGTCCTTGCCCAGTCGGTTCCGCCCAGCTTCGACAGTCTTACCTGTTTTTCATCGCCTCCGCCGCCGATGTACTTTGAAACCAGATCGAGCTGTGTCGCGGGGACATACAGGCTGTCGGTTCCGGCATAGCATATTTTAATGTAGTCCTTGTCGACACCGTCCACCGGCATCTTGAATATGCCCGCAAAACGGCCTATTCCGTGGTGCTCGTGTACAACAAGATCGCCCACGGAGAGGTCCGCGCAGCTCTGCAGGCCCTGTCGGTTCTGCAGAGCTTTTTTCTTTTTGGCATGGCGAAGGCCGCCGTGTACTATTTGGTTGTCGGTAAGTACGACAAGATGCGCGTCGGGATATTCAAAGCCCGCTGTCAGGCTGCCCACCGCTACTGCGCAGCTGCCCTCCTGCGGTAATTTTCTGAGCTGTTCATCCAAAGAGACTTTAACGCCTTTTCCGATGAAAAAAGTACAGAGCAGATCCGCTTTCCGGCGGTCCGCAGCCAACACCACCACCCTGTATCCGGCCCCTGTGTAGTGCTTTACGTCCTCGATCGCCGTTTCGGCGCTCCCGCCGTAGGATGGAAGCTGCTTCGCCGTTACACTTACAATGCTGCGCGGCTCCACGGGGTATCTGCCCGCTGTGAAGTTGTCCCCCATTATAAGGGAAAATCCGGATAGGCGCTCCGTCGCCTGCTCCCATGTCAGGTAACAGTGTGCCGCCCTGCCGCTTATCAGCCCGCTCTCAATGAGCAGGGCCATATCCTGGGCGTGGTGCTTCATAAAACCGTCCGCCCGCTCGGCGAGCCTGCCCGGCCGATCCAGCAGAACAAGGCTGTCCGGCGCGAGATAATCAATCGCTGTGACAAATCGGTCGTAGACGAGGTCTAAATATCTGTCCGCGGCGGCGAGGCTCCCCGTCTCACAAAATTTTTCCGCGTCTTCACGCAGAATATCGGCGATCTTGTGATTGCTGCGCCTATCCGCCTGTTTTTCAAGCTCACGAATCCTGTCCAAAAATATCTCATTATTATAAATAGAGGGCAACACTTCCCTTGAAGGGAGAATTATGCAGTTTTCCAGCCTTTCATTCCGGCGCTGAGTCTCCGTATCGAAAAAGCCCATAGAGTCCACTTGGTCGCCCCAGAATTCGCAGCGTACGGGGTTTTCATATGCGGGCGAAAAAAAGTCCAAAATCCCGCCGCGTCTTGAAAAATGGCCCGGACCCTCTACCTGCACCGCTCGGCTGTAGCCGCATTTTATGAGCTGCTCTTCGACCTTTTCGAGAGAGAAGGTCTTTCCGTCCTCAATGACCAGGGAAGCCTCTTTCATGACTTCCGGCGGCGCCGTGCGCTGGAGAAGACCCATGAGGGTGCAGACCACTACGGGCGCCCTGCCTGCGGCTAGGCCGTAGAGAGTCCGTATACGCTTATGCTCGTTTTCGCGGGAGACGCCCTCAGCCGCATAGAAGTTCATGTCTCGGCCTGTGAGTATTTGACAGGGCTCATCCAAAAACTGCTCCAGATCGCGCGCCATGCTCTCCGCATCGTTATCGTCGGCGCACACGACAACAAGCGGCCGTCCGGTTTTCTTACGTAGTCCGGCTGCCGCATTTGCCCGGCCGGTGGAGCCTAATCCGACTACAAGGGCAGGCAGAGCGCCCCCTTCGACATATGTCGGAAGGAGGTTGAGATTTTTGTCCTCAAAAACAGCCTGTGCTAAGGCTTGCATGATATTTCCTCGCTGTTTCCTTTAATTGTAATGCCTATTTTAACACATCTTTATGAAAAAAGAAAAAAATTTGCGCGAATTGCGGATAAATCCACAAATCGACAGCTCTCAGGTACTGTTATACCGTTCTATGGTCAAGGCATGCTGTAAAACAAGTAAAAAACATGCGATAAACGGGTATACTATATTATATATATATTCTATTTTTTATCAAACTTATGTTGTCATCGCCACAGAAATTTGTTATAATAGAGAAGTTAATATATGCTAATCTCCACCTTTGCAAAAGGAGCAAATATACATGAATTCTGTTTACGATATCTGGTCGAGTGTAATGGATATTCTCTCGACCGAGCTCACTAGCACGTCTATAAGCACATGGTTTTCCGACTGCAAACCAGTAGAAATAACAGACTCCAAACTCGTTGTCTACACACCGACGGACTTTAAGCGCAACATAATCATCTCCCGCTTTGCAGATACAATAAAAAATGCCTTGGGCGACCTGTTTTCCTGTCCCTTTGACTTACAGGTCCTCGCAAATGACGAGCTTGATGACTATGAGAGCATTGTAGATGAACATGACAACCTTCCCGAGGTCGCGGGATATACCTTTGACCGCTTCGTCATAGGCAACTCAAATAAATTTGCCCACGCCGCCGCCGTCGCCGTAGCTGAAAATCCCGGTACCGCCTTTAACCCCCTTTTCATATACGGCAACTCCGGCCTTGGCAAAACCCACCTTCTGCTGGCTATAGGCCAGAAGATCCACGAGACCGACCTCTCGGCAAAAATCGTGTACGTAAAGGGCGACGAATTCATGAACCAGATGGTCCAGTCTATAAAAGAGAATACACAGGCGGAGTTCAGAAACAAGTTCCGCTACGTCGATCTCTTACTTGTAGACGATATCCAGTTCATCGCCGGAAAGCTGGGCGTCCAGGAGGAATTCTTCCACACATTCAACACTCTATACGAGTCCGGAAAACAGATTGTGATAACCTCCGACCGCCCCCCGATGGAAATGGTCAAGCTTGAAGATCGTCTCCGTACCCGCTTTGAGGGCGGGCTGATGGCGGACATCCAGCCACCCGACTATGAAACCAGAATGGCAATCATACGCAACAAAGCCTCCCAGCTTGGTATGGCTCTTCCGGATGAGGTAGTCGAATACATAGCGGACGAAATAAAGTCAAATATCCGCCAAATAGAGGGCGTTGTAAAACGCCTCACCGCTTACAATTCAATACTTGACGATGAGGTAAACCTCTCGTCTGCAAAGCGTGCGGTCAAAGACATTATCCGTGTAGGCGCATACATACCCACGCCGGACGTCATCATTGAAGAGACAGCCAGATACTATTCTCTTGAACCGGAAGATCTCAGAGGTCAGCGACGTTCAAAAAACACCGCCCTTGCCCGCCAGGTGGCTATGTACCTTATGCGCAGCCTTACAAATCTCTCACTCAAAGACATCGGCGAACAGTTTGAGGACCGCAATCACTCCACAGTCTTGAGTTCCATACGTAAAATTGAGGATCTCCTCGAAAAGGATCCGGTAATAAGCAATACAGTCCGAGATATCACAAGCAATATAAACACTTCCCACGGGCAGTAGCTTTTCAACAAAACTATCGGCATTTACGAAAACTGTCCTGTTTATATTCTTGCGCCGTCTCAACCCAAATATTGCCTGTGCAAAACCTAATTTGTTTTACACAAAATTGCCCACATAAGTTTTCCTGTAATATCAATACCTTACTTGAGTTTTCAACATATTTTTTTCCTACTACTAACACTACTACCAAGTATTATATATATCTCTCTTTCTTAACTATCAGAACAAATAAAACTTTTTTTAACTGGGGGTTAAAAAATGAAATTTACCTGTGAAAAATATCTGCTGCAATCGGCAATCGCAAATACAGCCCGTGCGGCTGCCGCAAAGAGTCCCAACCCCGCGCTAGAGGGGCTCCTCATTGAGGCGACCAACAGCGTCAAAATAACCGGATATGACCTTGTCAAGGGCGTATACACGAGCTTTGCTGCTGATATCTCCGAGCCCGGTTCAATCGTTTTGACAGCCCGGCTTTTCGAAAACATAGTCCGCAGTTTACCTGACGAGATCGTCACAATCACTTCGGAAAGCAACAATATGACCCGCATCATCTGCGGTAATGCAGATTTTTCCATTATGGGCATAGATGCCGAGAACTTTCCCGAATTGCCTGCGGTGGACATGCAAAAGAGCATCAAGATACCCCAGAAAACCATGAAAGATATGATAAATCAGACAATATTTGCAGTCAGTGACAACGAGGCTCGCCCTGTATATACCGGTGCGCTGTTTGAAATCAGCAGTGGAAAACTAACTGTGGTCTCTGTGGACGGATACCGCCTTGCTATGCGCAAAGAAGAAATAGAGACGGTCGGAGAGCAGGAATTCAGCTTTATCGCTCCCGGTGCCGCACTGCAGGATCTTGAAAAAATGTGCGGGGACACAGACGATCCTGTTACTATAGTATTGGGCGCAAAAAACATCTCCTTTTCTCTTGGCAGCTATGTTCTAATCACCCGCCGTCTGGAGGGGGAGTTCCTCGACTACAAAAAAGCTATACCAGCCGACTATACATACCATCTCAAGGTAAAACGCAGCGATATGCTGCGTGCGGTTGACCGCGTGTCCCTTATTATAGACGACCGAATAAAAAATCCCCTGCGCTGTGTTTTCGGCGCCGGGAGAGTTAATATGTACTGTGTTACCGCTCTTGGCAAGGGTGAGGACATCTGCGAGTTTCAGGGAGACGGCGGAAACCTTGAGATAGGTTTTAACAACCGCTATTTGCAGGATGCTCTTAAGGCGGCACCGGCCGAGGATCTTGCTCTTGGGCTGTCCAGCGGTTCATCCCCCTGCGTCGTAGTACCCACAGACGGCAGTGACAAATTTCTATACATGATACTGCCTGTTCGGCTGAGAGCCTGATATCGGAGGTCATTATGTCCCAAAAACCTAAAGAGATTGAAATAACAACGGACTTTATACGGCTGGACGCATTCCTTAAATTTACGGCCTCTGTCGGCACCGGAGGCGAGGCAAAACTTCTCATACAAGATGGGGAGGTCGCCATAAACGGAGAGGTCTGTACACAGCGTACACATAAACTCCGCAGCGGCGATGTAGTTGAGGTCGGTGGAGAGAGCTTTGTTGTGCGCGGTATGTCGCAATGAGATTGGACTGCGTCCGACTTGAGGATTTCCGTAACTATGCGGACGAGACAGTCGGTTTTTCCCCGGGTATAAATGTCATAACCGGAGAGAACGCACAGGGCAAGACAAACCTTCTGGAGAGCGTCTTTATGCTCAGCTGCGGCCACAGCTTTCGCACCCGCTTTGACCGGGAACTGGTCTCCTTTGACAGCGACAGAGCAAGAATAAGGGGAAGTGTATTCTCCGGAGGCAGGCAACAGGAAATTGATATCCGTATGAACCGCGGGGTCAGAAAGCGTATCACCTGCAACGGTGTTGGAAAAAACGCCTCTGAGCTTTCGGAGATTGTCAGGGTGGTGCTGTTCTGTCCGGACGATTTGTCGATGATAAAGGAAGGCCCGGTTTCGCGGCGCAGATTTATGGACATGGCAATATCCCAGCTGAGACCTGCCTACTGCAAACTTCTATCCGAATATTCGCGGCTTTATGAGCACAAAAAGAGCATTCTTACGAATTGGCGGGAAAAGCCGTCGCTGCTGGATACTCTGGACGATTTTTCTGATAGCATGTGCCGCTGCGGCGCTCAGATCATACGCTACCGTGCCGCCTTTGCAAGAAGGCTGCAGGAGGTTGCTGGACCCATACACGCGGAGTTTTCGGGAAACGGCGAAGAGTTGAAGCTCTCCTACGTGACTGTCGGCAGCGTCACCGACTGCTTTGCCAATGCCGCGGACATATATGTCCAGCTGTCCGGGCATCAGAAGTCCCACAGGCAGGCGGAAATTGCCTCTCAGAGTATTTTGTGCGGCATCCATAAGGATGACCTTTCTATAGACATTAACGGCGTAAACGCAAAGAAGTTTGCCTCACAGGGACAGACCCGAACAGCGGCGCTCTCCCTCAAAATGGCAGAGCGTGAAATATCCTACCAGGATACAGGAGACAACCCAATTCTCCTTTTAGATGATGTTCTTAGTGAGCTTGACCCTCAGAGACAGGAATTTGTCCTTAATCGTATCGGAGGAGGGCAGACGCTTATTACCTGCTGCGAGGACGAGAGAATCAAAAACCGCACCGGCGGCAGAGTTATCACAATTGCCGGCGGTCATGTGAAATAAGGTGCAGAGGATGTATCTTCATCTTGGAAAAAATGTAGTTGTAGCGAAAAAGGATATCGTGACGATCTGCGATCTTGACAACACCTCCCAGTCGCACATTACCAGAGCTTATCTGGCCGCAGCGGAGAAAAACTCGCAGGTAGTGAACGTAAGTGACGATTTGCCCAAATCCTTCGTGGTATGCACGAGGGACGACGGCGCACAGGTCTTATACCTTTCACAGCTTGCCTCCGCAACGCTTCTTAAGCGTGCGGAAACGCTGAGTATCGAATAATCGCTTAGAGTATTAGCGGAAGGAAGAAATGAATGTCTGATATCAACAATAAAATCACAGAGGAATATGACGCATCACAGATCCAGGTACTTGAAGGTCTTGAAGCCGTACGCAAGCGTCCCGGTATGTATATCGGCTCGACATCGACAAGCGGTCTGCACCATCTGGTCTATGAGATAGTGGACAACGCCATAGACGAGGCACTGGCGGGCTACTGTACAAAGATAGAGGTTGCCATTGAGCCGGGCAACACTATCTGCGTAAAGGACAACGGCAGAGGGATACCCGTGGATATACAGGAACAGACGGGCAAGCCGGCGCTTGAGGTGGTCTACACCGTGCTGCACGCCGGCGGCAAGTTCGGCGGCGGAGGATATAAGGTCGCCGGTGGGCTACACGGCGTAGGCGCGTCGGTGGTCAACGCCCTGTCCGAGTGGCTGGAGGTCGAGGTCCACAAAAACGGCAGCATCTATCAGATGAAGTTCTCCCGCGGTGAGATCACTCAGTCCATGAAGGTCGTCGGCAGCTGTGAGGACAGCGGAACAGTTGTACGCTTTAAGCCCGATTCGGAGATATTCGAGGATACGGTATACGACTATGATACCCTCCACGTACATCTGCGCGAGCAGGCTTTTCTGAACGCGGGACTGAAGATCACAACTACTGATCTTCGCGGCGAGGAGACTGTGCGCGACGAGATGTGCTACGAGGGCGGTATAAAGGAATTCGTTAGGTTTATCAACCGCGCCAAAAATCCGCTGCACAAAGAGGTCATCTATATGTGCGGCGAGCGCAAGGACTCCATTGCGGAGATCGCAATCCAGTATAACGACAGCTACAATGAGAACATACTCTCATTTGCAAACAATATCCACACGCCCGAGGGCGGAATGCATGAGGAGGGCTTCAAGCGCGCCCTTACCAATGTGCTGAACGCTTATGGGAAAAAGACGAATATAATCAAGGGCGACGAGAAGATCTCCGGCGAGGACTGCCGGGAGGGGCTCGCCTGTATCATATCCGTCAAGCTGACGGACGCCCAGTTTGAGGGTCAGACCAAAGCAAAGCTCGGCAACAGCGAGATACGCACTCTGGTAAACAATGTGGTTTCCGACAGGCTAGAGCAGTTTTTGGAGGAAAATCCCGCTATCGGCAGGACAATTCTCGAAAAGGCTATGACTGCCAGCCGTGCCCGCGAGGCGGCCCGCAGGGCCCGTGAGAATATCCGCCGAAAAAACGCGCTGGAGGGCAGCACATTGCCCGGCAAGCTGCGCGATTGCAACGA
>JAAYCC010000130.1 GCA_012729875.1 Clostridiales bacterium
GCAGCGCGCTTCCGTCGTCCAGGGTCTTTTCAAGTATGGCTACAGCCTCACCGTCGGACTTTGCCACTCCGGCTTCCACAACAACGCACGCTCCCAGGGCTAGGCAGAGCTCCCGCAGATGCCCCGCGTCTTCGCCCTTAAGTACGGCTATTGCCTCTTTGACCTCCAGCGCATTCCCGACCGCAAAGCCCAGAGGCTCGTCCATATCGGACACTACAGCGACCGTCTTTTTTCCGGCGTCCCTGCCGAGCTTTACCATCTTCCTTGCAAGCTCAAAAGAGTCCTCCTCCTTTTTCATAAAGGCGCCGTCACCTGTCTTGACGTCCAGAACGATTATATCCGCTCCGGAGGCCAGCTTCTTGCTCATAATGCTGCTGACTATAAGAGGCATTATATCAACAGTACCGGTGACGTCGCGCAGTGCGTATAGCTTTTTGTCTGCGGGTACGAGATGGGCCGTCTGCCCCGCGATAACGAAGCCAACCTCGTTTGCCTGTCTTATAAAGCGTTCGCCGTCTATGGCGGTGGTCAGCCCAGGAAAGCTCTCAAGCTTGTCTATTGTGCCTCCCGTATGTCCCAGACCACGGCCCGACATCTTTGCCATCTTAATACCGACAGCCGCCAGCATGGGACACAGAACAAGAGAGGTCTTGTCTCCGACCCCGCCGGTAGAGTGCTTGTCCGCTTTGATACCGTCTATGGCGCTCAGATCCAGAGTGTCCCCGCTTTTTATCATCTCCCGGGTAAGATATAGCGTCTCCGCATCGCTCATGCCCTTGAAATATATAGCCATAAGCAGCGCTGATATCTGATAGTCTGGTATATTCCCGCCCACATAGCCTCCGATAAGATATGAGATCTCCGCTTCTGTAAGCTCTGAGCCGCCGCGTTTTTTAATGATGAGTTCGGAAGTGTTCACACTATCCCTCCTGCCTGTATATTAAAATTATCATACCATCTATTGAGATGAATGGAAAGCTGGAATTGAGCATATCCGTGAAGTACAAACATATAATCAAACAGATGTAAAATATTACTCTTATATGGAGGGCTTATGGATATTGAACTTACGGGTACTTACCCCATTATTATCGACGGACTTAAGACCGGAGAAGTCAGCGTCAGGCGAGAGGGTCTCTTCTGGTGCTTTGATGCGAAAAGTGAAATACAGCAGGACATTATTCGCCTGTCGGTATTCGGTGACGGAGGCGAGGGCTACCTCGGCGTGATGTCACCGGAAAACGACGCACTGGCCCTGCACAAAAAACTGAGCCGTACCGCTCTAGCGGCCTTTCCTAAGAGCATAGACCACTGCGGCAAAAAGGGCGAACCACAGTATCCACCCGAGTCTCCGGCGGCCACTGTATCTGTCTCCGAAGACAACGTGCCTATATCCGAATCAGATACAATCGCGCCGGCGAGCGAAACCTCATCCCCACAAGACGAAAATAATATGGAGGTTTCCGAGGACGACGCCCCACAGGAAAGCGATATACCCCCACCTATTGAAGAACATCCCCCACCCGCCCATATGGTTGCCCCTTCGAAGTGGCGTTCCTGCGTCCTCCCCTGCTCACTGTTTTCAGACATTGAGGCGAAGAGCGCTATAGGTGAAATAAGAGGCGCTCTTGTATCAAACGACGGCGACTGCACACTGCTGGCCGTACCGCTGTCAGAGGTGGATGGAATAGGTAGAAAGAGCATTTTTTGTTTTGACCGCAGTGAAGAGATAGAGGGAAGCAGATATGTCATTTGTAAAATAAAAAACGGGAAAATATGCGGAGCATCGTGAAATTCCGGTGCTTCGAATATTTTTATTTTGGTGACAAATACTAGCAGCACGCGGAAAGTATACTGATACCGCAACCATTTTACAAGGAGGTACCGAAATGGCAAATCTCACTTCCAAAGAGCTGACAGCTTTGACAGATGAGCTGAGTTCAGAGCAGAATCTGATCAAGAAGTATGAGGCAATGGCCTGTCTCTGCAACGACACAAAAATCCAACAGGATCTGAACAGCTATGCAAATAAGCACCGCGCCCATTACAACACTCTCATAACATTTTTACAGTAGGAGGATCACAGAAATGTCTAATCCCGGACAGTGTGCCCAGATCATGACCGAAAAAGAGATACTTCAGGATTGCCTCGGCAGCCAGAAGCACGCTGC
>JAAYCC010000131.1 GCA_012729875.1 Clostridiales bacterium
AATTATAAGCCTGTTGTCCCTCTTTGTCCATGGCGCTTCTGCGAGAATTCCCGCGATGGTTTCACCGCCCATGCCCGCGATTACAACAGTGTCGATGCCGTCGGGGCTGACTCCCGAAAGCCCGTCGCAGAGGATAAACTCTATCTTGTTTTCAACGCCGTTTACAATCGCTGTCTGCTTTGCGCTTTCCAGCGGGCCGGGCCTCAGATCGGCGGCGACTATCCTGCCGCCGTGGCCGTCCAGGCATAGACTGACTGGAATATATCCGTGGTCGGTGCCGATATCGGCAACGCCGCCGGAGGGCGGAATATGTTTTGCTATGGATTTAAGGCGCTTGGAGAGCTTAAAGGAAGACATTTTTCCTCCGAACATCAGAAACCGCCCCGGAGAGGAGGCGGTTAAGTGGTTTGGTGTTATTTCTGGGCTTCCTGCTGCTCAAGGTAGGCGTTGACCTGTTGGATGAAATCGTCCACATCAAAGCCATGTGCGGCACAGGCCTGCTCGACATTTTCTTCGCTTCCTAGAACACAGGTCAGACAGTGCATTCCGATTGCGTTAAAAAATGGAGCGGTCTGAGGAGCGTTTTCAAGAACTTCCATTATATTTGAGTCTTTTCTGACAGTATACAAAACGAATACCTCCCGGGGTGTTGTTCATTTTCTTATTGTATTATACTCAGTCTGGGTAGAAAAATCAAGAGATTTAGGGTAAATAAAGAAAAAGAGCGGACATATTGTCCGCTCACTTTGGAGGCGCCACCCGGATTTGAACCGGGGAGTCAGGGATTTGCAGTCCCTTGCCTTACCACTTGGCCATGGCGCCGGGGAATATAGTGCTAAAAAAATGGAGCGGGCAACGAGATTCGAACTCGCTACCTCCACCTTGGCAAGGTGGCGCTCTGCCAAATGAGCTATGCCCGCATAGAGTTTTTATTCCCCATCGGATGTTTTATACATCCGATGGGGTGTGGTGCCTCCGGTCGGAATCGAACCAACGACACGAGGATTTTCAGTCCTCTGCTCTACCAACTGAGCTACAGAGGCAAATCAGGGATACTGGTCGCATCCCTTTGGCGACCCAGAACGGGCTCGAACCGTCGACCTCCAGCGTGACAGGCTGGCGTTCTAACCAACTGAACTACTGGGCCATAATGCGCGAAATCTGCCACGTTTGAAGTCTTGCCGAGCACAATGGCCGGGTGGTGGGAACAACAGGGATCGAACCTGTGACCCCATGCTTGTAAGGCATGTGCTCTCCCAGCTGAGCTATGCTCCCATAATCAAGCGGCTTTGCCATTGTACAAGAAATAGACACAAATGTCAAGTGGGTTTTGACATTTTTTTACCTGTAAATTCAGGGCAGGTGTTTAGCTAAAATCTCCTCTATCTCCGACGGTGAAAAATGGTATTTCGTATTACAGAAATGGCAGACTACCTCAGTGTTTTCTCCGCTTTTCAAAATATCCTCAAGCGCTTCGTGTCCAATGCTGTCTATGGCGCGAACTACCCTTTCGCGGCTGCAGTAGCAGCGGTACTCAACTTTTGTTCTTTTGAGTACCGTCGGGTTCAAACCATTTAGGACGGCGTTTACAATGTCGCCGCCGCTGCTCAATATGTCCGTCACCTGGCCCATGGAGCTTATATTGCTCTCGATTAGGGCAATCAAAGTATCCGGAGCGCCGGGCAGAAGCTGGACAAGAAAGCCGCCCGCACAGGCGACAGACCTGTCGGTATCCACAAGAACGCCGAGACCGCATGCCGCTCCGACCTGCTCACTCTCGACGTAGTATTTGGCAAAGTCCTCGGCGATCTCGCCGCTGACAAGCTCAGTAGAGCCGATATAAGGTTCTTTTAGGCCTAAATCGCGGCTCACGGTGAATTGCCCGCCTGTTCCGACGGCGCTGCCCACGTCCAGCTTGCCGTTTGCTTTCAGAGGCAGGTCCACATGTGGGTTCTGGACATAGCCGCGTACATTGCCCTTGCTGTCGGACACGGAGATCACGGAGCCGATTGGGCCGCCGCCGTTTAGACGTACGGTAACCGTGGCGTCGTCCTCCTTGAGCATGTCGCCGAGAATGGACGCCGCCATGAGAGTCCTGCCCAGAGCCGCCGTTGCCACGGGGGAGAGATCGTGTATCTGGCGGGCGCGCTCGACAATATCGCGGCCGGTGATGACTGTTATTTTTGCGAAGCCGTCCTCAGTGACGGCACGGATGATTTCGTCCATATTTTCAGACCTCGTGTGGAGTATTTTCGGCAATTATAAAGAGCCTGCCAAGCTCGTGCTGCGGCCCCTCATTGCTTATTTCAATGTTGATAAAGCCCGCATCCCGGAGCTGCTTTTTCAGCGTGTCCGGTTCGTGGATATACTCGATGTGCTCCTCAAAGCTGCGCTGCCAAAGGCGGCCGCGCCGGGTGAATATGTCCATACCGTAAAAAAGAGCATTTTCGCTCTCATCAAAGTCCGCACGCCACAGACATAGCTTGTTTTCGTCCTCGTCCACGGATATATAGCCGTCCAGAGAACGCAGACGCTCGGGAGAGTTGATATCGAAGATAAATATTCCGTCCGGCTCTATGAAGAGGTGCAGCAGATGGAGAAGCTCCGGAACATCCTCCGGCGGCAGGTAGTTCAATGAGTCCAGGCAGGAGACCGCGGCGTCCACAGTGCCGTAGAGGTCAAGCTCCGTCATTGACTGGCAGAGAAACATCGGCGGCGTTACGCCCGCAAGTTCCATAGACTTTTCCTGAGCCACACAGAGCATATCCTCCGATGCGTCGGCGGCTATCAGCTCGTAGCCGCGCTTTGCCATCAGCATGGTCAGAGTACCGGTACCGCAGCCGAGATCCAGAAGCGTGTGAACTTTTTTACCCCGGCTGATGAATATTTTTTCGTAAAAATCGGCAAATTGTCCGTAATCGACGTCATAGGTGAGGTCGTCATATATGCGGGCAAGGGGTCCGTAGGCCGCCATTATTTACGCCCCTCCTGCTCGGACAGACGCGCAAAAACGGTGCTGTAGCCGTCCTGGCCGTACTGCAGGCTTCGGTTTACACGGCTGATGGTCGCGCTGGAAGCGCCGGTCTTTTCGAGAATCTCGTTATATATGCAGCCCTTGTTCAGCAGGGAGGCGACTTCATAGCGCTGTTCCATCGCCTGAAGCTCGGTAATGGTACACAGGTCGTCAAAAAATTTCATGCATTCCTCAACGGTCTCCAGTGTGAGAATAGCTCGGTACATTTCCTCGTTGCGCTTCATTTTGCTCTGTTTGTTCATATGATTATCACCTTATAAAAATAATAAAAAATGGGAACTGTCTTCTTTATATACATATTTATTTTATAACGTTAGTGTACGAAAGTAAAGCCGCATTTTATACAAATAATGCGTATGTAATTATACCTTGCAAACGCAGTTATATTAATCTATAATAAAAAGGTATGATCTGTGACAGTATTATGTTGCAAATTTGTTTCAAGAGGTGAAAGCTATGGTTAAGGCAGTTGTCGGCGCCAACTGGGGCGACGAGGGCAAGGGGAAGATAACAGATATGCTCGCGGAGAAATCCGATTACGTCGTACGCTTCCAGGGTGGAGCAAACGCCGGCCATACTATTATAAACAATTACGGGAGATTTGCTCTCCACACCCTGCCGTCCGGAGTATTCTACGACCACATAACCAACGTTATTGGCAACGGAGTTGCGCTTAACATCCGTGTGTTTTTTGACGAACTCAATTCTCTGCTGCAGCAGGGCGTGCCGGCACCGAAGATAGTTGTCTCCGAGCGCGCGCAGGTGGTAATGCCATACCATATTCTCTTTGACCAGTATGAGGAGGAGCGTCTCGGGGGGAAGGCCTTCGGCTCCACAAAGTCGGGTATTGCCCCTTTCTACTCCGACAAATACGCCAAGATCGGCTTCCAGATAAACGAGCTCTTTGACGACGAGCTTCTTAAAGCCCGCCTTGAGAATGTCTGCACAATAAAAAACACACTGCTTGAGCATCTTTACCGAAAGCCTCTGCTTGATCCTGAGGAGATTTACAGGGAAATGGCGGAGCAGAGGGAGCTTATAAGACCTTATGTCGGCGATGCCTCCGCTGTGCTTTGCGAAGCTCTCGCTCAGGACAAGCAGGTCCTTCTTGAGGGCCAGCTGGGTACGCTAAAGGATGCGGATTTCGGCATATATCCCTTTGTTACGTCATCAAATACCATAGCCGGATACGGCTGTGTCGGAGCGGGTATACCGCCCGCCTCTCTGGACAGCGTCGTGGCTGTCACAAAGGCCTATTCAAGCGCTGTTGGAGGCGGAGCTTTCGTCACCGAACTCTTTGGAGACGAAGCAGAAGCTCTTCGCAGGCGCGGCGGAGATAAGGGCGAATACGGCGCGACCACCGGCAGACCCCGCAGAGTCGGCTGGTTCGATGCTGTCGCCACTAAGTACGGCTGCCGTATTCAGGGGGCGACAGAGGCCGTTCTTACAGCCGTTGACGTTCTGGGCTATCTTGACGAGATCAAGATTTGCGTTGGCTATGATATTGACGGAACGGTTGTCACGGATTTCCCCGTCACCTCAAAGCTGGACAGAGCAAAACCTGTCTACAGGACTATGCCGGGCTGGAAATGCGACATTTTAGGAGCTACCGACTACAGCGCGCTGCCGGTACAGGCAAAAAACTATGTGGATTTCATTGAAGAATTCATCGAAACCCCGATTAAAATGGTCTCGACAGGACCCAAACGCGAGGATATCGCATATAGGACATAAAAAGCTTTTCGGAAGAGCATTTCATGCACTGACATACTAGTTTTTACCGATGATATTTTGCCTCTATATGCTGTGTTTTTGTTGGTTTTTCCCGAAAATGTAGTACAATATAAGTAATGTCCACTGAACAACCCCGAAACCATTGAAAACACAAGACAAATCGCCTTAAATATGGTACAATAAGTGCAAGGAAAAACGCGAAAACGGGCGAAAAAGCCTGCACTTGGAGTGATGGTAGTGT